>DTYX01000246.1 GCA_012961655.1 Candidatus Poribacteria bacterium | reverse complement strand
TACCCAGATGAGGATAAGGCATAACAAGGCGCTGCACCTGACTGCCAACAGCGTGGCGGTTTTACAAAATTCTGTGCCCTATCAAAGTTTAGTGGTTTTTTCAAAGTTTGTGCCCCATCCTGTTGGCGGCAGGTGGGCTTGGTCGTTAGGAGTAACCTACCATGACTACATTTCGAATCGGGTTGTTTGATTCCCGGGCAGTCGCAATTGCTTATGGGAATTCCGGACTGTTCAGCCAACATCTCAGCAGTTTGACTGCAGCGTATAATGAAGACAAGGGAGCCAGCAACGAAGAAAGAGTCAAGGAGATAGAGGCCAAGCTTCAGGCTCTTCAGCATCTTGCTCACCAACAGGCATTTAGCACAGGCTCTGTAGCCAACATCCTTGAGAAGATAAAAGATGCTCTGCCAGCGATTGCCGAAGAAACTGGGGTCAGCATCATTGTTTCTAAGTGGGAAGTAGCGCATCGAGATTCGTCGCTTGAGGTTGTTGATGTTACATCACATCTTGTCAAACAATTCAATCCTGGTGAGCAAGCACTCAAGTGGATAGAAGATGGGCGGAACCAAGTACCTATTCCTATCGAGGAAATAACATTTGACATCGACTAAATGCGCGCCACTTTTTTGACAGCATCTTTTTGGTATCAAAGCCTAACCAGTCACTTGAGCGGACGGCTATTCCACGGTCATAGCCAGTTCGATTTCCTTATCTGTTAGATTGTATTACACACGCAAAAATGAAAACGTCTAACCCCAAAAAAAAGCCCCCCTACCGAATGAAATTTGCGTTACGGGGGGGTTTACATAGGAGGAAAGCTGTGGCAAGGAAGAAGAAAAAGTTTCGGGAAATATGGAGTAGTCAGACAGAACTCGGAAAAAAGTTTGGTATTTCCGCAATTGAGGTCGGAAAGCTTCTGATACAGTATGGACTGAAAGACCCAAATACCAAGAAAGCTACTAAGAAAGCCTTAGATGATGGATATGCAAAGTTTACCCCTCTTCGGGATGGAACTCCTCACTATATGTGGAATATCGAAAAGGTACAAGGTTTTCTTTTGGAAAAACATCAACCACTAAGCCAGGTCGATTATTGGGCAAATGAGGTAAAAAGAATTCTACGAGAAGCAGATAGTTTGTCAGAAAAAGGAGAAGACAAGTTGGCATATCTCATGTATGATTCTGCTTATGTAGATGTGCCGAAGAATATAGTAGCGGATGTTAGACGCAAGGTAGAAGCGTCTAATTGTCAAAGTTAGTGTATAACGAATGAGGAGCGAAATCCAACTGGCAGAATCTTGCCTAACCAAGCGTTGCAGTTGACGGCGGTCTCTGGTTTTTATGAATGTTTTTGGAATTGCGATGGGTTTTGGTTTGTCTACCTGTGCGTGCTGCACCTGTCTGCCCAGAAAGCCCGCGTTCGCTCGCGCCGCATCCGGCTCCTCATTCCCCCAGGGGTATTTTCGCCCCTCCTTTCCTCCAGCAGCGTATTCCCACTCCGCCTCGGTTGGCAGCCGCTTGCCGACCCACTCGGCGTAGCCGACCGCCTGATACCAGTTTACGTCGCTCACAGGAAGATTCGCCTTGTCCGGGTCTACCACGAACCGGCCGTCCGGCTCGCGTCTGATTGCCTTGTGCGTCCAGTTCCAGTAGCCGGGATTGCCGTCGTTGAGAAACCTGCAATACGCCTTGTTGGTCACCTTAAACTTGTCAATGTAGAACGACGACACCCGAACGCGATACCAGTCGACTCGCTGTTCCTCCAGTCCGCCTGCGGACGTGTAGTATCGTTCTGGGCGAACGTATTCTCCACCTTCAATGAAAACTATGCCCTCGGCGCCCATTTTTCCGCCCTCCTCACCTCGCACCGGGATGCGCTCAGGCTCAATGCCAGTCTCACTGTAACGCTTATTCAGGATATTCCGAACAAGATATGCCAGTGTAAGCTGCTCCTCGCTGTGCAGAGGCAGTTGCCGATATGCTTCGAGGCATTTTTGAGATGAGCAATACAGACGCACACCCCATGTCTCAAGCGATAGCTCCATGTCCGTTTCTGAGCGGTCCACAGTCTGGATGAGCCGTTGACTGCATTCTGTGAGATACTTCTGCACGACAGTCCAATGCATCCCACGCGGGGGCAGTCTCAAATCTTCTTCGGTAGGTGGAAACAACAGATAGGTCTTCACGCTTTATTCCTCCCTTCGCGGTTTATAAAAATCCAGATGACTTCCGGCCTACCAGTGGCGGTAAATAGAACACCATCGCTGAAGCTTCCTGATTCTCGCCTTCGCGTATTGCCAACCCTTCATTGTTGAGCAATGAGCGCTTCAATCCAATTCTTATACACCCTGAGAGTCATCGCACACTCATCTTGCTCGTCCCATTTCGTTTGGACGATGTCCGCCGCCATCACCTCTCTCCTCACAAGCGTGCGAACGGCTGGCTCTGTCGCCATCGTTTCGCCGAGAATTCGCCCGTCACTCAGTTTAAGCCTTTCGAGTTTTTCGAGCAGCGCCTCCTCCGCCGCCCAGCGCGCGCAATACTCTGTGGCGATTTTGCGCTGGGTCTCGTTCCTTCTCCAGATGATTCCCTCCTCCTTGCGATACGTGGCATACGCGTCCACAAAGGGACCGGACGCTTCCACGAACTCCCCTTTCCTCGCCGTTTCTCTGCGCGCCGCTCGGCGTTGGCCAGCCGCCTGAAGTTCACGCAAGAACTCCGACATCCTCAGCAGGTTCGCCTTGGGCTCTTCAGCCATAAAGCCCCCCTCGGTCAGCTCAAGAATCAACGCACACGCCCCACGCTTGATAATCTCGTGGCACAGCGCCGCAAGCACTTTGGGCGGCGGTGAGTCACCCTTGAATCGCCGGATGACAAAAGCCTCCCAGGGGATGTAATACCGCTTGCTCCGATAGGTTCGCCAGGGTGAGTGTCCCTCCGGTTCAGGCACAAAGTCGCTCGGCTGATAAATGTCAGCCACGTTGTCCAATTTCGCTGGGTTATAGTTACCGCCGTGTGCGCTAACCAAACAGTCGGGCTGGAGCGACTTGATGGTGTTGTACGCCTGCTGCATGCGCTCCGGCGGATGGGCCGCTTCCATCCACAATAGGTCTATCCGTCCGAAGTCCGTCAGCAACTCCCTGAGTTGATTGTTGGCGAAGGCGTAGTATTCTTCCTCGCTCATCCGCTTCTGGTGGTAGTCGTCCCAACTGAGGGTGTATTTGAACCCCGGAGCGATGTCGTGCTTTCGGCACGCTTCGACGAATTCTCGCGCCAGGTTCGGGTTGTTCTTGCTCGATGCGATACTGTAGTCCGTGTATTGACTATCCCACCTGCACCAACCGTCATTGTTTTTCATAGACAGGATGGCGTATTTGAAACTGACCTTCTTGAAAAGTTCCATCCAGCCCTCCGTGTTGTATTTTCGGTATGCCGCGTCTTTGCCTGCAAAATCAAACCATATCCCGAAGCGCATCCGTTCAAAGCGTGTGATGACAGGCGTGCGTTCGGTTGCTGGCTCAAAATCCTTGATTATCATCTCTCTGTCTCCTTTCCCTCCATTTGCCTCCGACTTTATCGTGGTCTTTTCATCACGACTCGCTCACGGCGTAGCCGATTTCTATGGTCATGTCTTTCTCCTCCTTTGCCACGTCCTCCTTCTTGATGCCAGCATACCATAGGTGGAACCTCCCGCCGATGAACAGCACATCCACCGACATAAATGAGCCATCGTCCCATGAACCCGGCGCGCCAACATCCAGGATAGGATTCGCTTTGGACTTTTTCCAGGTAAAACCATCCGCGGAGGTGGCAAACCCGAGACGCCACACTCGATGCTTTGTGCCTGCATAACCGTTGCCCAAAAACCACATGTAGTACATCTCGCCGATTTTCAGAACGACAGGACCTGCGTGGAAGAACTCGTCAAACTCGCTCTTCTTGCCGAGCGGAAGGACTGGCTCTGAAACCTTCGTCCAGTTGACCCCATCATCGGAGGTCGCCATGCACACTCTGTATGCTTTGTTCACATCTCCGCAATACCAGAGGTAGAATTTGCCCTCGTCCACCAGCACACACGGGTCCATGATACTGCCCCGCAAAACAGGGACTTTGCGGTGTTTCCATTTCACCCCATCAGACGAAGTAGCCAAAGCGAGCGGACCTCGCCTGTTGTAATACATGTAAAACAGATTTCCCACTTTCACGACATAGGGCATTCCGCCGGGGAAAAGGGGATTGGCTTCTGACTTCGTCCAGAGGATGCCGTCGCTCGATGTTGCAAGCCCAATGTTCGTGGGCTTGCCCTTCATTCTCCCGCCATACCAGAGGTAGAATCTGTTGTCATCTTTGAGAATCGTGAAGCAACTCAGGCTTCCGTCGTCCCAGGCGCCGGGTCCGCCAACTCTGAGAACGGGGTCCAACTGGCGCCTCACGAATTGTTGAGCAAGATGCAGTCGTTCTTCACGTCCACGTCTACCTCTATCTTCAGCGGATAAGAATTGCATCGCCATGGGCAATGTGAAGAGCGCTGCACCGAGGACGAGTAAAATTGCCTTCTCCATCGTGGTCAAACCTCCTTTAAGGCAAATTGATAACCACCCGGCAGCCGAAGTCCAGAATCCACGCGGTCACGCCGTCGCTGTCGCATTCGGGAAAAAAGAATCGTCGGTAAGCGCTGCGGGCATACTTCGCATAGCGAAACCAGGAACCGCCACGCAGAACGCGAAACCGTCCGGTTTTCGGCCCTTTGGGGTCAACCAGAGGCGAATAGAGATAGTAGTCCGGGTCATACCAGTCTTGGCATCATTCCCACACGCCGCCGTGCATATCGTGAAGCCCGAAGGCGTTCGGCTTTTTCACACCCACGTCGTGGTAGAAAGTCACGCCGCGATAAGCGGGTTTGCCCGGCCAGACCATGTTGCCTTCGTACCAGGCATATTCGCCCAACTGCGATTCGTCGTCCCCGAAGTAGAACTCGGCGGCGCTTCCCGCTCGGCAAGCGTATTCCCACTGCGCCTCGGTCGGTAAAGCGAAAGCATAGCCGCACACGTTTTGTTTGAGCTTGCTGACGAAACGCCGGCAGTCGTTCCAACTGAGTTCGTTCATCGCTTTCATCGGACCGGTCATCCCATTCTCCTCACGCCGCAATTGCACGAGGCGTTTGTCCAATCCCATCACTGCCTCCCACTGGCTTTGCGTGAGTTCGTATTTCGCCATGTAGAACGGTCTGGAAATCACAACCCGATGAATCGGTCTTTCGTCCCTCGGGCCCTTGTTGGAGCCCATCAGAAACGAGCCGGCGGGGATGAGCACGAATTCCATTTTTACACTCTCGCCAAGGTCAACCGTCAACTCTTTGGGATACGGCTTGCTTGTCGCACCGCTTTTCAAGGCGGTGAACACTTCCTCTGAATTTTCGCCTGGGTCTCTCTTTTTGCCTCGGCGCTCTTCGTCCGGGTCTTGGGCAGGTGGAATGCCCTCGACGTCTTTGAGCCGCATCACGACTCGAAAGCCCATGTGCTCGTGCTGGGTAGACCTTTGGGTGATGCGCATGCGATAGGCGGACATCGCACCCCAACGTTCCCAATCAAAGGAACCGCCGCGGATGATGCGACGCTGGTCGCCCTTCTCGCTTTGCACCGCAAGGTCGCTTCGACAAACTGACGAAACTGCTCAAAGGTCACTTCACACACTCCCATGTAAAACAGCCTGGTGATACGCACTCGATGGGCAGGCATCATCAGCATCGCCCAGGTCGCCATGCCGAGATAGTTCTTTTTCAATTTTGGGTCGTTCCTGAAGAGGGTGAGAATCGTTTCCATCTGCTCCTCGGTCAATCCCATTATGAACTCGCCAGGTGGAATCAGGACCATTTTTATGCCGATGGAGTTGGTTACGGTGACTTCTGTCCGAAGATGTTGCGCCCATTGTCTTTGAATGTCTTTGGCCTGTGCTGATGTCAGGGGGGATACAGCCAGCAGGGGCGCCTCCTTAGACCCAGCGAAAGCGCTGACCATCTCACTGAACAGCATCCCAGCCCACAACGGTAAGAACGATTTGTGCATTATTCTCTCTCCTTTCTATCGCCATTTCTGCGAATCTTCCGTCGGAATTATTGCGATAGAGAAAATTTGGGATGGCGTCGTTCGCGACGAATAGGTCTAAATCACCGTCGTTATCGTAGTCTCCAAAGATTGCTCCAAATGCGAAAGCTATTCATTAGAAATTTTACAATTTTATCATATTCATGTCAACTAAAAATGTAGATGGACAGAAATTCCCCATGAGAAGAAAAGCCAATCAGATGGAGGAATGTGAGGATTACATCTCTAAACTTGTTTTCATACGGCTTGTCGTTGGTAATGATTCTTTCGAAGACTTTAGTACTTTGGAACGTCTCCGATAAACCGAGAGTCTCCGACCTGAGCTTCCGCGCCCAAGAACAGATACAACGCTCCTGAAACTGAGGCGCTGATAACGAACCATTCCAGAGGTTCCTCTTGACTGTATTCGCCAGACGTTGCATATCGGTCTTATCAAACACAAGTCCTGCACGGTAGGCTTCCACCATAAAGTCTACGATATCACCTGAATGGCTGGTA
>DTYX01000245.1 GCA_012961655.1 Candidatus Poribacteria bacterium | reverse complement strand
CGGTTCACGAAAGTTTATGGAGCTCTCTCAGAAAGTCTAAAATATCTTATAAAATTGTAGGAACGCGGGGAAGGGAAAGAACGCAGGAAAAGTAAGGAGGAGAAGGTTTTATGGCAAGTTCCGTAAAGACTCTGGACAGTTTTGAAAAAAGGAGGCTTGGCCGGACAAATGTTATGGTTAATCCCTTCGGCTTGGGCGGCGCGGGATTCGGGAAATCAAACAGCGATGAGGAGGTCATCGAAGCCATTCACCAAGCTATCGAACTGGGAATTGATTACATCGATACCTCACCGCTTTACGGCGAAAGTGAGCGCCGTATTGGATTTGGATTGGAGGGAGGCTGGCGCGACAAAGTTTTCCTCGCGACCAAAACCGGCACTGGTGTTATTCCGAAGAATTACACCGCTGATTGGACCTATCGGAGCGTTGAGAGGAGTCTGAAATTATTGAAAACGGATATGCTGGATTTAGTCCAAATTCATGACCCAGATGACCTGGAATCTGCATTAGCGCCTGATGGCGCACTTAGCGCGCTGAAAGATTTAAAAGAACAGGGGGTGATTCGTGGGTCGCCGATTCTGTTCGGTCTGCTTTCCAATCGTCCTCTTGCTGAAAAGATGAAAAGGCGTAATCTCAGTCCCGACGACCCCGAAATTGTAAAAATTCGCCAGCTTAGTGAGTGGACGGCTGAACGAGGTGTGAAACTTCTTTCCCTCGCGCTACAGTACTGCATGCGCGATTCTCGCGTGGGAGTTATACTTGTCGGGGTCAGAAACAGACAACAGCTCGAGGAAAACGTTATGTCAGTCTTGGAAACTCTCCCAGAAAATATAATGGAGGAGTTAGCCAATGACTTCGGCATTTAAATCCAGAAAATCTGATTGCCTCGATGCCCCGTGATAAAATCGAGGATGAGCCAGGTACCGTTGCAAACGAACTGTCCAAGAATTAATCCGAGGAACAGCGGCAGTAAAGTTCGGTATAGCTTCAGACCGCCGTATCTGAGAATCGAAGATTTGATAATCCATGCAAGGAACACTGTGAACCACATTTGGTCCATCATCCATATCGGTCCGATTGCGAATCCGATGGGGTGAAACGGCCACCAGAGAAAACGCTGGCGCAAGAACATCAGTATCGCCATGATGCCTGCGCCGATGCCTTTGATGTACCAGCCCGTTATATTGGCTTCGGTGGGATTCATAATCTGCGTGATGATGAAATTGTAGGGCGCTTTTGCACCGCCGCCGTAGAACCAACTGTTGCCGTTGATGCCGCCATAGAGATAGGAGACGCGGAGTAACATCCAGATAGATGAAACTGCACAGATGATGATTGCAAGCATCATCGCCCAAAACAGCGGGCGTTTTCTTTTCGAACTGGATTCAGCGACTTTTAACCCATTGGCGGCGGATGCCATCACGAAGGTGCGAATGTCCGATGACCAAACGTAAGTCAAAGCCATTGCAGTCAAACCTTCTGCGCCCAAAGGTCTGGCGCCAATGCCAGAAATTACAAAAGATGAGCCGATGGTTGAGGCGACAGCTTCCGCCATACCACTTTCGACGACAATGCGGGTCAAGCCGACGAATATAATAAACGTGGCTAGAAGAAAAATCGGCACAATCCACGTCGGAATTCCTATCGCATTCAGCCAAAAGGTCATATAAATTAAACCGATTAACATCCCCCAAAAGGCGACGCGGTAGGAAATCGCTTCATCGGTATCATCGATATTGGGGTCATTGACAAACGCTTTCTTGATAACCCGTTTGAGATGTTCTCTGCCGACCCACAGCCCAGAGATGACCAAAACGGCAATGGCGCCCATGCCCTGATGCGCGAATATCGGCGATGGTGAACCGTAGATGCCGAGATTTTCCGTGTAGTGATAGCCGAAATATTTCATGAACCCGCGCACCGCTAAACTCAATAAATTGAAAAACCAGAGACTAAAAGCGACATCGAGATGTACCATATAGAAGAATCCGAGCATCGGAAAGCTCAGCCGAAAGATGAGGGTGGTGGTGCGGCGGAATATCGGGATGTATTGCACTAATTGGACGCCCGGCACGACGGGATAGTAGTAATGCAAGCCGTTGAGGCTGCTGACGCCAAAGGCGATGGCAAAGCCAATCCATACAATGCGGTCTTTAAAAAACGGGCTGAGAACTGCTTTCCCCTCCAACTGCGCCATCTCCAAGGGCAATTGCGCCAGCGGATAAATTAGTCGCTCTTTTTCCATCCACTGTTTGCGCAAAATGACCATCATGCAAATCATGACGAAATACAAAACCATCAAAAAACTGCCCCAAATCAGCAGCGGCTTAATCCATATCATCCAGGGAATGTTGCCTTCCCAACTGGGTAAACCTTCGTAGAAATATTTAATCCATAATCTGCCTTGAGGAACCAGCCACGGTTTGATATGCGGTTGAATCAACTCAGCCCAACTGTTTTCGGGGAGAGCGTAGTAAAATGGCGAGGTGATGATGGGCAGCAACTGCGCGCTCATGCCCATCGTCGGGATGGCGCAAGCGACCACCATCATGACGTAGACCGTCTTCAACTCCGATGAACTCAAGGCAAAATTTGATTTTATTTTGCCGAGGGCGGCGTTCACGATAAAAGTCAGGAGAAAGAAGAGAAAAATCGCCGCTGCCGCGCTAAAATCGATGGCCATGTAGGAGCCGTGCAGCACCATGATGTTGTAAGTCGTCCCGACTCCGATGATGAAAGATGCCGCTGTCCCCACAACAAAAGCCCGGAACGTAAATGCGTTTGGTTTTTTATTAAAAGCCACTGTTTTCATTTAGGTTTGTAATGTAAACAGGTTTTTGATAATTTGACATTCGGCTCACGAAACTGAAGGCTTGGATTTTCCTGAGGACGGGTTTACGAAATATATTCTTTTCATGATTG
>DTYX01000244.1 GCA_012961655.1 Candidatus Poribacteria bacterium | reverse complement strand
GGTATGATACCAGAGCCGCAGTCAACTCACCTGGCAAACTCGCTATCACTTGGGGAAAAGTTAAAGTTTATTAAGCTACAAGGGCAAAATGGCAAGGGGGCAAGAGGGCAAAAATCCCTTTAGCCCCTTTGTCCCTTAGTATTAGGAAGGACAGCCAAGCAGGGCAATCAAATCGCTGTTTGATAATGAGATTGCTCGTTTGAAGTTGAATGTAATGGGCGTCCGCATCGATACGCTCACCGAAGCGCAAAAGGAATACCTCGCCTCATGGCAGGAAGGGACTTTTCGGATAGGCACTTAAAATGAGGAACTATTACCTTCAAGTTCTAAACGCGACCTTTTCTAACACACGCACCACGTCATGCGCCATCTGTTCCACGCCAAAATTTTCGAGTACCGCTTTTCTGCCTCGCTTCCCCAACTCACGCGCATGTTGGGGATTGAGTAGCAATGTCTCGATAGCAGTCGCCAACGCCCGCGGATTATTGGGTTCGCATAGTATGCCTCCTCCAATCGATGCCAATAACTCCGGAAAAGCGCCGTGACATGGCTGGACTACTGGAACGCCGGAGGCTAGCGATTCAAGAACGTATACTCCGAAGGCTTCCTTATGCTCCGCCGGCACCGACATAATCGAAAGAGTTCGCAGAAAAGCCAACTTCTCCTCGCGGTTGAGATTTGGGAGAAATTCAACGTCGTTACTAAGACCTTGCTCAGACAAGCGTTGTCTGATTTCTTGCACAAAAGGCTCGTCGTCCCCTGTTTTTCCACCCGCAACGCGCAACTTCAGCCCTGGCACACGGCATCTTCTTTTCAAAAGCACAAATGCCTCGACCAACGTACCCAATCCTTTCTCACGGCACTGCCGTTCTAGATAACCAATCACAGGTGGGTCGGGTAAAGAAGCAGCCGGCTCATGCTTTTTTAAATTAATGCCGTTGTAGACGACATGAACGCGTTCTGCTGGAATGCCAAGTCGAGCACACATAAAATTTTTATAGTAGTTACTGACGGCAATGAACGCATCGACGTCAGCCGCCCGCTTAGACATCGTCTCCCACACGATTTGGCGATGTGATTCCGGTAGTGAGTCAACAAAGATATCTTCATCCTGCAGTGAGCAGACCACCGGCACGTGAAGTTCCTCCTTGATTCGCCTCACCATCCCTAATAAAAGCGCGTTGGAGATGTGTATAACATCAATGGGTTGCTTTGAGGCTAGCCATCTGACAAGTCTCTCCAGTTCCTTGTCCTGACGACCCTCTTCGCCGCGCAACATCGACAACGTTGTCTCGGCTAAATCTTCAGCATTCGTCATGCTAGCCTTATTGGCAACCCATTCTAAAAGTTTTGACGAATCAAAGATGCTGTCTATCCAGCGCGGCGTCTTGCGAAATATCGCGGATTTTTGTTGCAGATAGACATTAATTCCGCCGAAAAAGATGGGAGCATCGAAGTCTGCATTAGATTCATCTGTCAGAATAGGTAAATACAGCGGTACCATAATGACGTCATGACCCCAATGGCGCAGAACTTTAATCAGGCCGTTGTCTCGAAGGCAATTTTCACAGTAAAAGGTGTTGCCAACACCAGGAATAAGCTGAACTATTTTCATTTTCTCATTTCTCAAATTTGAACGATAATGCGCCTGTCGGGCAAGCGGCTATGCATCGGTCGGCTGCTTTTTGAAGTCCTTCCGCAATGGAACGGCCAAAAGGCACACCGACACGAACGTCAAACCCTCTGCCGATAAATGTAAGCCCGAGTGGCTCACCGGCTTCTGATGCAATCTGGATACAGAGACCACAATCAATACACTTGCCCGGCTCGTAAATTACGTTGGGATGTTGAATGTATTTCTCAAATAATCTACGCTCCGCTTTGTAATGATTCGGGTTAGCTTTGTAGACATCGGCATAATCCCTCAATTTACAGTTATCCGCCTTGCGGCAGTCACAGTGCAGACAACGAATCGCTTCAGCGCGGGCTTCTTCATCTGAAAAGTGGCGGGACAGAGCCCCGCCGCTACTGGGCATAACTCGTCCAGCCCCACTGACATCGACCATGAATCGCTGAATCTCGTCTTCAGCCAATCTGCCGATGCGGACGGTAAAAGGATGATGAGGACCGGTTACATCAAGACCAGAGAGATACTGGTCGATGGAGATGGCGGCGGTTTTGCCATCAGCAACAGAGCGCACCGAAATTTTGTTTCTTCGCCTGATGGCATTGCCGCCGGCAAACACGCCTTTAAGGTCAGTTTTGAGTGTATCTCTTTCCACCTTGATTCTGTTTCCCGGCGCCTGGATTCTCAATTGCTCAGCGTTCCCATCTTTAAGCTCGCCAACTGCTATTAGAACAGCGTCATAATCACTTTGCAGAGATTTCAGTGATGTATGTTCGCCAATTGTTATATTCAGTCGAAATTCGGCGCCCAGTTTTTCAATTAGCCCGATTTCAGCGTCAAGGACATCGCGCCGGAGTTCATCTTTCGGAACGCCGTATTGGAGCATTCCACCGGGCTTTTCATGCTCGTCGAAGAGGACACACGCATAGCCTTCTTGAAGCAGGTAGTAAGCCGCTGACAAACCCGTCGGACCAGCGCCCACAATCGCCACTCTCTTTCCATTTTGAGGTTTACAGGATGGCAGATAGGGATGTTCAGATGTCAAGTCAACATCCGCCACGTACCTTTTCAGAAGGCATATCGACACCGGACTGTCATAAAATCGACGCCGGCAGCCATTTTCGCAGGGAGCGGGACAGATACGCCCCAGAACCGCTGGCAAAGGGATGTGTTCTTTTACGGTGATAATCGCGTCTCGAAGTTTGTCAGCAGCGATTTGGCGAATCATGCGGGGAATATTCATCTGCGCCGGACAGATGCTATGACAGGGCGCCATACAATCTCCGACATGGTCGCTCAACAGCAATTCCAAAGCGGTTCTTCTCGCTTGTTGAACCTCATCCGTTTCACTTTCGACTTCCATTCCCTCTCGCGCTACGGTCGCACAAGAAGATACAAGCCGGTTGTCGATTTTTACCACACACGCCAAGCAGGATGTAGAGGGCTGGAATCCCTCGCGGAAGCAAAGAGTTGGTATGTCAATCCCCAACTTCCGAGCGGCGTCGAGAATCGTACTCCCCGATTCAACTTCAACTTTACGATTGTCAATCGTCAACTTTGTCATTTTGATAAATGTCATGAGACTAATAACCGATTTTTATTTTGCTCCACGTAAGAGAAAGTTTATTTTCTGATTTCTCCACAGGAGATACTTCTGTATGTTCACCCTCGCCTTCTCCAACTTCAAGGTCATCAACGTAGACGACTATAACCTTTGGATGATTTAGACCGAAAGTTATCCAATCAAGGCTTGGATTTTGTCCCGCGCCTCTAAAGGTGAAATCTTCCGCTGCTAACTCATTATTAAGGTAGACGTCGTAGATTTCTTTGTCAAAATTAATGACTATGCGGACATGATGCCACTCTTTGAGTGTATATGAAACAGTCGTTTCCTGCATACTGCCTTTCTTGCCATCAAAAGCGCTGATTTTGAGGTTGCCTTTCATATTAAACACCACGGCTGCTTGCCATTTCACGTTATTCCCACCGATGTAGTTTTGCAGCACGGCATCAGCGCCAAGTTCTTCCACGTTGGCAAAGTATGAAACATACTGGATACCTTTATGTTTCCCCTGGTCAGGAAATTTTTTGGAACACATACTGTTTGAAATTACCTTCAGGCTTTTGCCGCTGTTGCCGCGAAAAATATCCTTTGAGATTTCTGGACTGACACGACCAGCGCCAGCTATAGGTTCAAAAATCCAGTTTTCCTGTCCATCAATCTTTTCTACTTTAAAACCATCAAAGTTTTCTGAATACCATTTTTGCGCAAAAACGTTTGTTGATGATATGATGAATATAACCATTGAACACCAAACTAAGGTACGTCTAGAACACATTGAGATTTCCTCCTTTTCATTCATTGCCGTCATCTCAACTACAGACTATAATTGCATCAACCGGACAAACTTCCTTGCAGGTTCCACAACGAAGGCATCTGTCCGCGTCAATTTCATGCTTCTGATACGGCGTCATGGCGATAGCTTCGGTTGGACAGTGTTGGGCGCACAGAGTACAGCCGATACAATAGTCTGTCACAGAATACCTGATAAGGGCTTTGCATTTGCCTGCGGGACAACGCTTTTCCAGATGCGCTTCATATTCATCGCGAAAATACTTCAACGTGGAAAGAACAGGGTTGGGCGCGGTCTTGCCAAGCCCACAGAGGCTTCCTTGCTTCACCGTAAGCGCCAACTGTTCGAGTTCCTCGAGGTCGCCTTTTTTACCTTGTCCCTCGCAGAGTCGATTCAGCATATCTAACATGCGGCGGGTACCGATTCTGCAATATGTGCATTTTCCGCAAGATTGGTCCTGGGTGAATTCCAGAAAATAACGCGATATTTCAACCATGCAGTCAGAGTCGTCCAAAACCACTAATCCGCCGGAACCCATAATAGCGCCCACAGCAGTCAGCGCTTCATAATCCACCGGCGTATGCGCCAGTTCAGCGGGCACACATCCGCCTGAAGGACCGCCGACCTGGACCGCTTTGAAACGTTTGTCACTTCCGACTCCTCCGCCAATCTCTTCGACAATCTCTCTGATGGAGATGCCCATCGGCACTTCGATAAGCCCGCCTCTGGCGATTTTGCCCGCGAGCGCGAATACTTTAGTACCTTTGCTTTTCTCTGTGCCGAGCGCGGCAAACGCATCAGCGCCATTTCTGATAATCCAGGGAACTAACGCATAGGTTTCGACATTATTGACCAGAGTCGGTTTACCATAGAGACCGCTTTCCGCAGGATAGGGCGGACGTAACTTGGGCATGCCGCGTCTACCTTCAATAGACGCTAAAAGCGCACTCTCCTCACCACAGACAAATGCGCCTGCCCCTTCCATAATGCGGAGATGAAGGCTAAAGCCACTGCCTAAGATATCATTTCCCAGAAATCCTTGTTCTTCGCATCGACTAAGAGCTTCTCTCACACGTTGTAACGCGAGTGGATATTCAGCGCGAATATAAAAAATCCCCTCGTTAGCGCCGACTGCATAAGCCGCAATGGCAATTCCCTCTATGATTCGGTAAGGGTAAGACTCCAGAAGCATGCGGTCCATAAATGCGCCTGGGTCGCCTTCATCGCCGTTGCAGATGACATATTTCAGTTCACTTTTTAATAGTCTCTCTCCGGCGCTTATCCCATCTACCTGTCCGACTATCGGCTCGCTATGCGAAACCACGCTCTTTTCAATTCCGAATTCCGATGCTTGTCGCACCATCGACCACTTCATACCCGTCGGAAAACCGGCTCCTCCTCTGCCACGCAAACCGCTGTTCTGAATCTCTTCAATTAACTGTTCCGGTGTAAGTTCATTGACACACCGATTTAATGCTTTGAAACCATCGTGTTGGAGATATTCTTCGAGGTCGGTCGGATTTATGTGTCCCGAATGTTCAGTGGCAATATGTTTCTGTCTGCCGAGAAAGGCGGCGACAGGCGGGTCGCGAACTTCAATCGAGTAGCGGGCGACTGGCTCCCATGCTTCATCAGTCAATATGTTTTCGAGAGCTTTAGAGACAGAATAGCTGATTTTGCGCGCCATGCCTTTCGGTTTGAAGTGGCGGAGGACAATCTGTTTCGCATCCGCTGATTGTACCCTGGCGTAGAGAAAAGATGGTCCATTTGGCGGAACAACTTCTACAAGAGGCGTTTGGTGGCACATGCCGACGCACCCAACGCGTTTTACTACAGCTTGAACCCCGGTGTCGATTAAGGCTTGCCTCATGGCATCGTATACTTTGCCACTGCCTCTGGCGACGCAGCAGGAGCCGAGTCCGACGCGGATTTCCGCGTAATCGCCCTGTTTGCCAATGACGTATTCTCTCTTTTGCTGTGGCGCATCGCGCTTTTGGAGTTCGAGAAAATCGCGCAATACTCTGGGAACAACCTCGGAAGTTAAGTGTCCGTAGGTTACTAAATCGATTTGTACTACCGGAGCCAGGGTACAGCATCCTAAACAAGCCACCTTCTGAATAGTAAACAGGCCGTCGGCGTCGGTGTCATCATCGCCAGAAACGCCCAGATGGCGTCGGAACGCGTCGTCAACTGAACTGGCGCCTTTTACGTGGCAGGCGGTTCCGTGGCAAACGTTGATGATGTGTTTTCCCACTGGCTGATGCCGAAACTGGGAATAGAAGGTCGAGACACCCGTAATTTGCGCCGGCGTGATTTGGGTAATTTCGCACACGTGCTGCAAAACCTCATCGGGAAGATAACGATAATGCTCCTGAATCGCTTGCAATATCGGGATAACAGCTTCGGGCCCTCGACCGATTTTTTCTACTATTTTGTCTATGAATGATAAATCTATTTCCGTCATTTTCAAATTGCTAATTCTAATGATTTTCCTAACGGCAGCCATAAGGAGCTATGAAGACACAGAATGATAAGTGATGAGTGAAAAGTGAAAATTCACTCGTCACTCATTACTTTCTGTGGATATCTTAGTCACTATTTTGCTTTAATATCATACACCATCAAAACGTTGCCGTGGCGGATATAAAGCCGCCCATCACTGATTACAGGATGCGCCCAGTGCGGTCCCTTTCCTTGCTTAATCTTGAAAGAACTGACAACGGTAAAATCTTCGGGCGACGCCTTTACTAACCCCAAGTTACCAGTTTTCTCCTCGTAACAGTATAACATCCCATCAGCATAGATGATAGAGCCTTTGTTATGCCATTTCTTTTCATACATGGTTTTTCCACTGTTCCAATCAAGGCAGACCCAATTGCCTTCACCATTGTTAATCCAGTTGGCGCCGTAGATATAACCGTCCACCAGGACAACGCCGCCGTGATGGGTGTCCAAGGTCGAATCAACCCAAGCGAGGGAGACGTTTGTCCCATCCTCTGACAATTTTAGCATCGCGCCGCCGTGGTCATATCCGCTGGTGACATAGATATACCCATTGTGATAGATAGGGGAAACCGCATTAATATCGCGTCCCTTCTCAGAGGTCTCTTTATAATTGAATTGCCACTCTATCTTACCGTTTGCCGCGTTAACGCCGATAATATAGTCTCCGGTTACACCGACAATCAGTTTCTTGCCGCCTCTTTCTACCAGTATCGGAGAAACATAGGCGCTTTTGTCATTGATGCTCTCGCTGGCCCATACAGTTTCACCGGTATTTTTATCAAGGGCTACAACTGTAGTTTTCTCACCACAAGGGGTATAAATAACTTTGTCGTCAACAATGAGAGGCGATTCCGCAATGCCCCAACTGCCGTGCTTGCCCTCAAATTTATCGAAAGCCTTAACCGACCATTTTATATCGCCAGATGTTGCATCAAAACAGACAACGTCACCTGTGCCGCTGATGACATAAATGGAATTCCCGTCAACTGTTGGAGTAGTACGCGCATCCGGATATGACTTACTGAAAGCCTTTCCATATTCCTTCCTCCATTTTAGATTACCCTCCAAATCATAAGCGGAGAGAATCTCGTTGTTATCTATCATTCCCGTAATGTATAAAGAGCCATTAGCAATGGAAGGCGATGAAAAACCACTTCCAATACCTTCCACGTGGTTTACGCTAGTAAACCCGTCCTCAGACCAGAGGAGTTTCGGCCCACCTTCTGGCCACTCTTTGAGTAAACCAGTTTCCTTTGACAAACCGTTGCGTTCAGTACCTAGCCATTGAGACCAGTCCGACGCTTGGATATTTATGGCTTGCAATGTTGCCAGAAGATATATGCAAGCCGGAATAGCCAGCATAAGTTTCCATGTTGCTTTCTTTGATTTCAATTTATGTTCTCCTGTATAATATGTAACGTTAACAGATGTCGATTTATGAAAATCGACCTACGGAGTTTCATCTCGAAACACTTTTATTTATGTTTTTAGAGACCGAGTTTTTCCGAAAAACCTGGTCCCTATTTGTTTCCGATACAATACAGATTTTTCTTACCTCGGATGTAGATGCGTCCATCCATGAAAGCTGGGGAGGTGTGAACACCCTCGCCCAGTTCAGCTCTACTGAGTTCTTTAAACTCACGTTCTGCGGCGACGATGAACATGACGCCTTCATCGCTCATCAGATAGACTTTATCCCCCACCAGACTGGGTGAAGACTTGAACGACGCTTCGAGGTCTTGTTCCCAAACTACGCTCCCATCCTGCGCGTTGTAGCAGGTCAATATTCCATACGACGCCAGTAAAAAGACAAATTCGCCGTTGCTCAGAGGACTGCAGATATCAGGAAGACCATCTTCGGCTCGCCAGGCAATATGAGTCTCAGTCACATCGCCCTCTCCATCCGGCCGGATAGCCGCCAGATAGGCGTATTCGTTTGTGGCAAACACCATTCCATTTGAGTAAACGGGCGACGGCGCCACGTCTCCGCTCAAACACTTCGCCCGCCAAAGTTCCTTTCCAGTGGTGGGTTCATAAGCAATTACCCATGGATTAGCACAGGTGATGATTTCTGCGCGCGTTCCAGTGTTGATGACAATCGGCGAAGCCCAGGAATTCGGAACTGAACGAAGGGTCTGCCAAACGATTTTTCCGGAAAGAGCGTCAAGGGCAAGCAGCTTAGAGAGGTCATCCTCAGCGCCGCCCTGGTCGAATAAAACTAAAAGTAGATTCCGGTACCGTAAGACGAAGTCGTCGGTGAACGAAGTGAACATAGCGAGCGAAGAGGCATGGCCATATACATTTTCAGGAAGCCCCAGATTCTTAGCCCAAATCCGATTACCGTCAAAATCGAAGCAGACGAGGTCTCCGTTTGCAAAGATGACGTAAACTCTCCGTCCATCGGTAACCGCTGTTGGCGCGGCGAAACCCGTGTCTTCCATCACTTCAGGCGCTTCCAAAGGACCGCTGGGGATATTTTCCACCGCCCTCTGCCACAAAAGTTCTCCTGAATCCGCATCAAAGCAATAAACCTCGCGTTCACGCTCAGTCGCGCCTGTCAGAAAAACGCGATTCTTCCACACGACCGGCGAGTTCTCACCTGGAAGCGGAACCGGCGTTTTCCAGAGAATTCCTGCCCCAGTCTCACCATTCCAAGAAGAGGGGACATTGGTATAGGCGGATATTCCGAGTCCTCCTGGACCACGAAAACGTGGCCAATTTTTGTTAATTTCTTCCTGGGAAGGATAATCGGCTTCTGCCGTAACAGGAACAACAGTTGAATCGCGGCCTTCCAAAGTAAGAGCCGTCACCTTTTCAGCAAATTTCAGAAATTTACCGGTTGGACCAACTTCTGAAATTATTGCCAAAACCAAAGCCGCGCTACCCAGAACCAAACTAAGAGCGGCTATCGACCAGCGAGCCATCGTAGCAGCGTGAGCTTCATGCCCTTGTTCATCTTTTGCCTGGGGTATTGGCAACTTCTTTCGATAGTCAGCGGCGAATTTGATACCTATCAGAAAAACCACAATGCCAGCTAAGAGCAGATAGCTTCCCCATTTGGAAAACTCGCGTTGGCGGAAATATTCCTGTCTGAGCTCCAAATCTAACACACGTATCTGCTCCTTGATTGAATCATTTCTCGGCTCTTGAAGGAGCGCTTCTTTCAACTCACTTAGTTCCTTGGAATTCAACGGGTCTGAAACCCTGCCCTGGAAGTAATTTGTCAAAAGCAAACCACAGACAATCAGGGAAAATACACCTGCAACAATAGCAGTTCTCACAGCCGCTTGATACCAGGCTTTCGTGAGTTCGATATCTTTTGTTTTGTCGTTGATTTCTGTTTGATTCATTGTATTCATTCTTAATTAGCCGCTGATTTTCTCTCTTTACGTTTGGCCAGATATTCAAAGATCTCGTCTTCAATTTTACGAATCTGAATATCAATACCCTCTATCACGTCATTTCGCATCTCCGATTCAGGTATTGCTTCCATGCACCGTTCACGTATTTTACGCGCTTTCACAATAGCTTCGAAAGATACTTGTAATTCCAGTTCATTTCTAATCATCTTGATTCACCTCCATTGTCGCTTCTCCATGTATGTTGACTTCTACAATACCACGCTCACGTTTTTCCCTTGTATGACAGAGGAAATCCATAAACTCAATATAAATATCAAGCGGATAGTCTGGAATAACTAAATAACCTCGGTCAACGCCATAGCGCAAACGCGCTTCATGCGGTACAAAAAAGCGGCGATGTTCGTCATCTATTTTGGTTTGCTGATGTGTAATAGATACTATGATAGAATAGTCAAGGCAACAAAAAACTTTTTCATTGTTCCTTTCGACGGCTAACCATAGTTATGCCGCCAGTCTCCTTTCAATAGTATAGTAAAAAAATAACGCAAATATATGAAAAAGTCAAATATTATTTGGGAAAACCTGTTGTTCCGCAACCAATTCTGTCGCGTACATCAACACCGCCTGAATATCCTCAACTTCCAATTCAGGGTAGTCCGTCAAAAGGTCATCAACCGGGACGTTATTGGCGAGCGCTCTAAGGATTCGCTCTACGCTGATTCGCAAACCTCTTATGGTAGGTTTGCCCACTAACACTTTCGGTTTGTAGTAAGGCGATTCATCGCCATGTGAAAAGCGCAATAATTGCGCTACTACGAACTTTTCTTCAATCGAACGTGCTCAATTGGGCAATAAGAAAAACATCGACCGCAAGAAAGGCAGGTACCTCGATTTACCTCATAATCCATTCTCCTACGTCTAATGGACAGGTTAATCAATTTGATTCCTATGACCAACCCGATAAACGCGCCGAACATTCCACCTCCAAAGGTAAAGCGTTTTTTCAAAGTCAAAGCCTCGTTGTAGAGTTCCTCGGTCGGCCTGCCAGTTCTCCGGAATGCTTCGCTTGCGTCGGTAGTTTCCTCGATTTTGCCTGTATCTTCCAGCCAGACACGTTCAGCAAGACTTACGGTCGCGTGAACCCGTGATAAAGCCGGACTGATAAGAACTCCAAGCCAACTGCTCAAAGCGATGAATAATGGCAGAAGCGAAATTAAAATAGCGAGCATTTTCTTGCCCTCAGCGCGGTTGTGTATTCTCAGTTCCTGAGTCGGTCTTTCGATAGACCCAAATGGACAGGAATCCTCACATAACCGACATTGAATACATTCACCCGGAGTAATGGTCACATGCCACTTGGATGCTTTAGACACCAGGTTCAGCATCACGCCATAAGGACAAAGAAACCGACAGTAAGGTCGTCCCACAAATACGCCAACCAATAGAAAACACGCCCCCAGAATCAACATATTCAGACTGCCGCTGCGGCGGAAAAAAGCTACGAAGGGGTCGTATTCGCAGATGATGAAAGCGCTGCCTGTGGCGGCAAATAGCACCGCGGCGCTGAGATAGATGTAGGGGAGCAATCTCAATGCATGCTCCAGCCAGGACGGAACTTTGATTGGACGTATTGCCACAACATCCTGAATCGCTCCTAATGGGCAGACCGCAGCGCAAAACGTTCTGCCGAAAAACAGGGTAAATATAAGCGGCAAGATGAAAAAGGCGATTACTGTAATCGGCGCAGTATAGCCGCTCTCGAATAACGCCAGAACAATGTTTTGAGTGGCGCCAATCGAACACACACAGCCTTTGCGCCAGAAGCCAAAATAGAGAAGCGAGAATATGCCAAGGAGAAAAACGCCGCGGCGTGAACGCTTCTTTAACGCCAGATATGAAGCAAGCGATAGCGCTGCTAGAAGCGCTGCCACATCCAGATATTCGTATAAATCCCTGCGCGGTTCTGGTACCGTCGTAACCGGCAACTCATGGTCATCAAATTGAGGTGGGGGAAAACGTTCTACACCAAAAGCAACGTCGGGCAAAACCAATAGGACAAATATGAAAATTGTGAAGCTAGTAAATCGGAGATGCCGATTTACTCTGGTTGAGAAAAGAAGCAATTGTGATTTTCCTTCCAAACTTTTCCAAAGCATCTGTATGTATGCAAAAGTTAAAGAATTGAGTTCATAATACTACTTTGTTAGTTACGGCCAAAACCCCATTAAAGTGCGGTCATAAAGTTCTAAGTTCGGCGATTTCGCCGTTGATACGCCAATAAATTGGCTTACTACAAACCCTGATTTACTAATTGACAAAGTAGTAATAATACCGAGCTTACAATTAGCGCATCTTCAATCGACCCCACATTGTCGTTAATTTGCCTTCTTGGTTGACGGGAAGCGTTCCACTTGCAAAGAGCGTATAACCATTTCCCGAAGCATCAGCGTAACGAGGCGCCCACGCTCCCTCGTCAAAGTGCCATATTGCTAATGTATTTCGATCCTTTTGAAACCTCCTTGGTGGATTGATTGGCTTGTTAACAGGATAGCGCCAACCTCTGGAAATCCGCACCTCATCAATCCAACCCTTCAGGGAATTATATCCGGGTTTACCACCAATAAATAACGGATTAACTGATAGTGAGAACCTGCATGAACTACTGGTTTCGCCAGTTCCTAAGATTCCTCCGTCAAAAAATTCAGCGTTTTGGACAGGCCCAGCGCCCTTTATTTGATATGCGACATGAACCCACCGATTCAGCAGAGAATCCCCCGGGGGCATCTGAAAGGTGCTACTACCACCACCGCAGCCAGAACATACCTCGTATTCCACATAGATAGTTCCCTCCGGGTCATTAATCAAAGGAAGAAAGGGATTTTTTCCATGGATATCAATGAAATAATTGCCGGGTTTGCCAATCAGAAACCAGCGTTCGCTCCATTCCGAAGGAATATCCGTGAGATAAAACCACAATTCAATCGTAATTCCCTCTTTATTGAACGCATCGAAGGCATCGGGGTAGTCGGCAAAGGCATATCCTCCTGGGCGAAGCACCAGCACTCCCGCCGGTGGTCTCAGAGCTGATGCCTGTTGGGCAAGCAAAAACCATCCTAGGATGAGACCAATCAGCAATTCCTGTAAACCTATACGGACGACGAAATTCTTGCGCATTGACGTTTTCCTTCCCTTCGGTGTAATGAACAACTCTTTGAAGTTGCAATGAACCTCTTACATAATATCCAATATTGGCAAACGCAAATTTCGCGCCAAACATAACCCGTCATTCGGTGTGGCACACAGATGCTTTTTACCGCCCTGTTATAGGGCAATGGTGAGATATGTTCGCTTAGCTCACCGACGCCTTCGGTTTACGCTTAATGCACAATATGGGGCAACCTGAACTCCAACCCCCGTTTTAATCTTTTCCTTTCAGCAAGTACGGTTGGTCTGCGGAAACTCGTCTAAAAGCCTGTGAGGGACAAGCTGTGGCGATGGCGCAGTTGTTGCAATTCAAACAGCGGTCATGGCGCACCTGCAGAAAGAGAGAACCGTTGCCGAAGGCGTTACAGCCCTTGACGCATTTGCCGCAGCCTATACACAATGGCTCGTCAATGATATATTCGTAGTAGGGGTCTTCAACAAATCCGCGTTTGATGGCGCCTGTGGGGCAGAGTTGATTTTCAGCGCCGGTATTGAGAGCGTTTGGTTGCGGTTCAAAGTAGCCGGTACAGAGTTTACAGTAGCCGCACATGGCAAATTTGTGAACACATTTTACCGCTGATACTTCCAACACACAGTAAGTCGCGCAATTGCCACATGCGATACATCTGTAAGGGTCAATTTGCCAGACGGTGTTGTTCGCCCGGCTGCGGCTGGATAGCAAGCCAACTACCCCGCCCAGAGCTAGTAGACATGACCCACGGACGCCGTTTCTGATAAAATCGCGCCTGGTTATAATGTTTCTCTTTTCTTGCATAGTATTACTTTTAATAGTACACATAGAAAACAGGTACGTAATGCGTAAACTTTCGTGAGCCGTAAAAAGAAACCATCACGTCTCACGCATCACAGAACACTGGTATGTTATTCACAGGGTCTGCCCTCGAATGAAGTGAAGGGATAAAAAAGAGCAAGTTTAATATTGAAATCTAAACTAACACATCATCAACTCTGATTTTTAAAGAAGGTATCGCTTGTGGATTGAGCGTATCTCCTCTTACAAAGTTTGTTCGGATTCGGTAACCCGCTGTTCCATCAGCTAACACAAACGGCTTTTGGTAAACTGCAATGACATCATCGACCAGATTGACAATCCAGACTTCCTCGATTTTAGATGCAGCGTAACGTGGTAGTTTAATTTCTTTATCATACTCTAAACTTGTATCTGTTACTTCGATTAAAAGCAGTACATCGTCTGGATGCGGATGCTCCTCCGCATAAACATCCACCCTGGGTTTGACCAATGCTAAGTCAGGTTCGGGCTCAGTATCATCGTTAAGGACAACGGGATTTTGAATGCGTAACAACGCTTTACCTTCGATGACAGATTCGTAAAATCGCATTGCAATTTTAGTGATAATAGCACTATGTTTAGTTCCCTCTGTGCTCATTTGTAAAATTACTCCTTCAATCAATTCAATATGTTCATCTTCAGAGAGAATGCCTTCTTCACCCATCTTATGATATTCGGAAACTGAAAAACGTCGAACAGGTAAGTATTTCAAGAATTGAAAGTCGCGGTAGCTCACGTCAACTTTTCCGCGAAGGAATTTTTTCGTTTTCGTAAAAGCAGTTTGATTCATCTTTTTTCACTCCCTACAATAGATGCCTGATTTTGTCTTGTCGCTAAAGCTGGCGGAAGTCCACAATTTTTAAAAACGGAACAACCTCCGCAGATGCCAAGGTTAATGCATTTTTCCTCTGGAGACGCTGCTTTTCGTTTGGCGAATAAAGTTCCCGTCATCAACAGCAATCCACCCAAAGTCAGGTAGCGCGCAGGACCGCGAAGGAACTCACGCCGACTCTGCTTTTGCTCAAGTAGTTCATTCATGATTCTACCTCCGAAATTAGGTTTTTCTGATTGGAGTAAAAATTCGCACAACCTTCTCGACTGGGTCCATCACCAGGACGCGGCCTTGGGAATCAACAGCGACATCAAGCCCACCGGTTTGGCAACTAGATAATTCGTTGATGGGAGCGCAAGATTTTTGATTCTCAGTAAAAGCCTCAGGTCCTGCCACGACCGCGGTAAAAGCACCATCGGCGCCATAGATTTTAACTCTCGGCAGTCCCTTTTCACAAGTTACGAATCTGCCATCCGGCAGTACCGCGAAGTTCACCGGATTGCAGCAGCCGCAAAATCCCTCAATGCCCATTGATGTTTTACCCCAGGCAAACTCAAAGTCTCCATCAAGCGTATAGGCTTCGATGGTATGGCGTCCTGGGTTGGCCACTTTGAGCAAGCCGTCAGGAGCGACTGCAAGGTCGAAATAGGGGCTGGGGACGACAAAGCCTGGAATGTTACTGTCTTTCTCTTCTTTCCCTATGCGTCGCACTAACTTGCCTGAGGAGTTGTAGAGCAAGACCGAACGATTGCCTGCATCAGCGACGAACACTTTGTTTTCCGCAATGGCTATAGATGTGAGAACAGCATTTCCTCCCAAACTTTCCCAGTTGGCTTTGCACGCGCCTTTGGCGTCATAAATCTCCAGATGTTCTTTCATACCGACATAGATACTTCCGTCGTCGGCAATAGTCAGACATCTGGGCGAGGCGTTTAGAGTAATTTCCGACAGATGCGTCGAGTCCTTACTGAATACCTGAATAGCCTTATCCGTAGCCACATAAATGCGGTCATCGGGGTCAATCGCAATACCGCGCAGAGATTGAAATTCCGTCCTTTCGCTTTGCTCGAAGGCAGGCTTTATTTTACCTGTCTCTTTGTATTGAATAAGAGCTGGGTCAACGGTGTAAAACTCGCTCAAATCATAATTAGACATTTGCTCAAAGTTACTAATTTTCTTGTCTTTTGTATTGCGAAGAAATTGTCCGGCTGTCAGGCCGATGGCGCTGCCCAGACCTATAAGGCCAAAGCCGCGGATTCCTCTACTGATAAACTCCCGTCTGGTAATACTATTTTCCCGTTTTGACATTTAAATCTCTCCTTCAAATTTGATAGGTCGTTTCAAATGAGTTGAGCGCTCGGTGTGAATTAAATTCAACGCTTTTATATTTTCTGTAATAGGTAATTTTCAATATTAAACTTGCTCTTTTCTG
>DTYX01000243.1 GCA_012961655.1 Candidatus Poribacteria bacterium | reverse complement strand
CGTCTTCGGTTACCTCTTCTTAGCCGCTGCTATCGTTCTCAGTCGCTCGCTCAACGGCGCTGGCGATACTATTTCGCCAATGCTCACCACTTTTGTGTCATCTCTGGGCGCCCAAACCATGACCGCTTTACTGTTCCTGAAATATACTGATTTTGCGTCAGACGGGCTCTGGTTTGCTATGGTTATCTCCATGGTGGTACATGCTACGATTATATCCAGTTGGTTTAAAATCGGACGTTGGAAACATAAATCGGTGTAAACTTCACTAATTACCATAGCGTTTGAAGGCATCGAATTCTTACCGAACTGAAATTTTTAAGGAGATAGAGTTTAATGAAACGAACTTTTTTCATCAGCATTACTGCTATTACCCTTACATTATGTATGACGCCGTTATTATACGCGGGCGCGGGACGAACGGCAGCTCAGTTCTTATCGCTAGGCGGCGGCACGAGAGCTGCAGCATTGGCAGACGCTTTCTCTGCTATTTCAGGAGATGTCACGGCAGCGTTTTGGAACCCAAGTGGTTTGACGGGAATAGATAAAAGAGAAGCTACCTTGGCTTATACCGATTACAGTAATCTATTTGGGGAAGCAGGCGAAGGATTATATTATGCGTTGTTCGCCGGAGCCATGCCAATAGGCGATTGGGGTGTCGTAGGCACGACACTTCAAATCAACGGTCAAGGGATTATTGATATCACAGCCGATTCACCCGATGTTATCAGACAGGAAAATCTAGGGACCAATTGGGCTTGGGCTGTATCTTACGCCGATGAAGTCGCGCCAAATCTGCTGGCAGGCGTAAGCGGCAAAGTCATTCGACAGGTCCTTGGACCCGTATCAAGCACGGCCTATGCTCTAGATATCGGAACGCAATATGGTTTCCCTGATTTGTCCGTTCCCATTGTTTTGGGAGCTGCAATTCAGAATTGGGGAACGCGTATTCAGTTCAAGGATGAACATCAAAGCGACCCATTGCCACGCACTTTCAAGCTCGGCGCGGCTTTCAAAATACTTGACGAAGAATATCACAAACTTCAACTCGTAGGAGATTTTACAGCTTTTATTGACAAACTTAGCGAGGATGACGAGGAAGGACTTGAGGAAGTAGTAGAACAACGATATACAGAAAATAACCCCGAAAATAAAACAAAAGAACAGATTCGGTCGGATATTGAAGCTGAACGCGGAGTTGGTATTCACGCTTTCCGTTACAGTAATATGTCTAAAAGCATCGGCGCGGAATATTGGCTCGCTAATATTTTAGCTCTCCGCGTGGGATACAAGGTCGACCCGTTTATGCCCGTTGTAATAAATGAATTCGAGGACCACGTCGACCGTGTTACCGCCGGAATTGGGATTCGATACTCCAATTACCAATTTGATTATGCTTTGGTGCCAGGCGGTGGCCCGAACAATAAGCGGTTGAATACCTTTGCACTGTTGATTAGATTTTAATTGTGAAACGTGATAACTTGGAATTTAGAGCCGCTGATTTCCAGACATCGCTGATTATAATTTACAAGACGGTTATAATAAATCAGCGCGGTCTGATTATTAGCGGCTATACTACTGAGGAGAATTACAATGAATAAATTCCACTTACTAACTCTAATCTTTATTCTTTTTGTCGCGCTAATAAATACAGCCAACGCCGCGACTGATAACCCAAAATTTTACAACTTAACCTCAACATTGTTACTGCAACAAACGCTTGCTAATACAGAAAACACAATTCCGAATTCCGAGCAGCCGTTGCATTCTGTGTTAAAATCACCTTCCAAAGCCTTTCTGTTTTCAGCCTTTATTCCTGGAACAGGGGGAATCTACGCCGAATCCAAACGCGGATATCTTTATATCGCTACGGAAATTGTTTTCTTCGCTGGTTACTTCTTAGCCCATCGAAGTGCATCAAGTTTGAAAGATGACTATCTGCAGCAGGTCAGAGACCACGTTAAATTTGACGCGGAAGTGTCACCCCAGCTAGCTGCAAAAGAATTCAAAGATTGGAATCTAGAAGACTTCGAGCATGCAACGATGTACGATAACTGGCATAATGTATACACCGAAGATGATGGAAAACCTCTGGAACGGGTCGGACCGTTTTATTGGGAAGATCGAGAAAATGTCAAAGACGAGGACCGCCAGCGTAATCCGGATTCTCGGAAGCGACAAGTAGCTTTTGACCTCAGACAAGATAGCAATGAGCGCTTCAAGTTAGCGAAAACTTTCCTTGGATTGGTCATCTTCAATCATCTCGTCAGCGCCATCGATGCGCGAATCGCAGCAAAGTTGTATAACAAACGACTCATCAGCGAGAAGAGTGGACTTGCCTTCAAAACAACTGTCCTTCCCGATTCAGTCGAAAGTCGGTTTGAATTTTACAGACGTTTTTAAACTTTCATCATCCTTCAAATTAAATCTGAGCAATTCCACAACTTCTTATAATAATTCGGTGGAACTTTTAGTAGGAATAGGGGTGTAATTTCGCTATGATAGAAGTGAGAAATTTGACGAAAACATACGGCTCAACAATTGCCGTAGATAATATTTCATTTGATGCGAAAGAGGGGGAAGTTGTCGGCTTCATCGGCCCTAATGGAGCAGGCAAAACCACAGCGATGCGCATTTTGACCTGCTACATTGGCGCCGATTCGGGCACAGCGACGGTTGCCGGCTATGACGTGTTCCAGCAGCCTCTTGAGGTGCGGAGACACATCGGGTATCTGCCTGAGAACGCACCGCTGTATACAAACATGGGAGTGCTCGATTCACTGAATTTCATCGCCCAAGCGCGCGGAATCCCCAAGACAGAACGGAAATCTCGCATTAGAGATATGATAGACATCTGTGGACTGGAGGAGGTAGTCCAAAAAGATATAAGCGAATTGTCGAAAGGGTATCGCCAACGTCTGGGATTAGCACAGACACTCATTCATGACCCGGAAGTTCTAATCTTGGACGAACCCACATCCGGGCTTGACCCTATTCAGATTATCCAAATTCGCAAGCTAATCAAGGAGATGGGGGAAAAGAAGACCATCATCTTGAGTACGCATATTTTGCCGATTGTCGAGGAAACGTGCAATCGGATTATGATTATTAGCAGAGGAAAGCTGGTTGCAGATGGCGCTCAGGAAGAGCTAACCATGCAGGTGCAAGGAGGGAACGTTTATACATTTACAATCCGTGGTCCTCTAGAGGAAATAGAATCAAAACTGAATATGTTGGGATTTATCACGGATGTCGAAAGCATCGCTCAAGATGACGGGGTTTGCAGTTTTCGCGTGAAGTCAGACGAAGCAACTAACACCGAGGAAGAGTTATTCCGATTTGCGACGGACAATGAATGGAGTTTGACCGAATTGCGAAGGGAATCCATAAATCTGGAGGAGGTATTTTTGCACTTCACGCTTCCAAGTAGTGAGGAAGTGTAGGTTTTTTAACAATCTCAGAAACGGAATCTTTCAGGGAGAGGTGAGAAAATGAGTAAAAATCACTTAAAAGAAGCAAAAAGGCTTTCTCAGAAAGCATTGGACTTTGAAGAGATGGAAAGGTATTTGGATGACCTTAACCTATACATCCAGAAGATTGAAAAACTGTGAACTGGCAGATTAAAGAGATAAACTGAGGAGGCTCTCATAGTTAACTATCCCACACTACAGAGCCAAATGTTGCGCCATTCAAGCCAACGGTATTTTTAAGAGTCGAATATCCCGATAATCGTGGAAGAAATTGTTACGCTTGCTAAAACTCATTCAGGAAAGGAGAGTGAAAGTTCGGTCTCGAACAATTAATCTGTTTTGGCATGATTTATAGACCGGACATTTGACAAATATATGAACAACATCACCACCATTGTTCAGAAGGAACTTAGAAACTATTTTAACTCGCCTATTGCATACATCTGCGTTATCTTTTTTTTATTTCTATCCAGCGCGCTGTTTTTCTGGGGATTTGGATTTTTCCTCAGAAATCAAGCCGATATGCGCGTATTCTTTAGCCTAATGCCGTGGATCTTCCTGTTCTTTGCCCCGGCTATAACGATGAGTCTATGGGCAGAGGAGAGAAAGTCAGGTACGGCTGAAATCTTGCTCACCTTGCCTTTCAGAGATTATGAAGTTGTTCTTGGGAAATTTCTCGCCAGCTTCATCCTGCTTATCTCTATGATAGTTCTCTCCTTTACACTGCCGATAGCTGTATCTTATCTGGGCGACCCAGACGGAGGACCAATCATCGGCGGCTATTTGGGCACATTCTTGCTGGGCGGCGCATATCTAGCAATCGGACTTTTCGCCTCGACATTTACCAAAGACCAAATCAGCGCTTTCATTTTGGGTATCGCCTTAAGTTTCTTCTTTTTCTTCATCGGGGAGAATTTCGTGCTGTTTGCAGTGCCTGGATTTCTTGTCCCAGTTTTCAAATTTTTGAGCCTGGGTTGGCATTTTGACAGCATCGGTAGAGGAGTGATTGATTTGCGAGATATTATGTATTATCTATCGATGATTGGGTTCTTCCTATATTTGAGCATCTATTCCGTTGAAAGTAGAAAGTGGAGGTAATTTGTTCGTAGTGAGGCGATTCATCGCCGTTTTTTAGCGCAATAAATTGCGCTACTACGAACAGAAAATGGAGGTAATTTGTTCGTAGTGAGGCGATTCATCGCCGTTTTTTAGCGCAATAAATTG
>DTYX01000242.1 GCA_012961655.1 Candidatus Poribacteria bacterium | reverse complement strand
GACAATCTTTTATGAAAAAAGTAGAGCATGCTGCCAGCTTGTTTTTATGATGCACTTGCATTCCGAGCGCGCAGGCTGCGCGCACTACTACGCTAACTGCAAAATTCGTATAAAGAGAGAATTTCTTTCACGTTTCACGTTTTATTTATGCATGGTAAAAATCGTAAGTCCGTTGTTGGATGATGACGCTTAACAAACTCCAGAAGCTACCGACGCAATATTCACCCAGAATTACCCCGAGAAAAAATGGGATAGCTTTACGGTGAACGGACATACCTCCGTAGTTTAAGATAGCCCATTTGATGACAGAGCTAATCAGCAGACAAAACCAGATGTAATCGATGCCAAAATTAGTTGACAGGGCATATCCCGCTGGATGCAGCGGCCACCACAGAAATCGCATACGCATGAACATCAGGAAGAAGGTAAACAGCAAACCGACGCCCATAAAACTTGACGCGGCGACATCAGTTCCGCTCAGATAACTCAGTCGTGATTCCAACAAGCGGAACACACCTGAATCGTGTCCTATCGGGATTAAATCCAAGCCGACTCTGAATGAAAGATGCAGCAACGCCCAGAACGCCGCGAGACTACCGATAGTCATCCCTATTACCATCGCCAACCACAGCCTGCGATTATCCATTCTTGTCTGTTCTGCCATTTTTAGGTTTTCCAGTTGATGAGGCATCAAGTGGCCACGATAGCCGCGGCCTGAGAAAAACCAAAACAGCGGAAAGATGCTGAGATTGTTCCCACCAATTCGGCGAGTGCCGATGATATCTGCCATCATATTGCCGGAATTCATGCCCACAAGTTCATGCGTCGGCGGGCCGAGTTCAGCCCGCACCCGCGCAATGGCGGTCGATAGCATGAAGAAAATTATGAAAAACGGCGGAATAATCCAAAGCGACATACCCGCTTTCAGGCAAAACGCCATCAATAATCCCATCCCCACAAGTATACCGGCAAAAGCCGTGCGATAGCGGAGCGGTTCATCGGAATCGTCCACATCGGGCGCGTTGAGAAAAATTTTGCGCATGACCTTTTTCAGATGTCCGCGGCTGGTCCACATCGCCACGAAAAACAGCCCAATCCATGCGCCGGTGGATTGTTGGTTCAAATATGGAAATCGTGGCAAAGCGCGCAACCCCAATGCCGCGCCAAGCACCTGTTGAGCTTTGCGAAACAGATAAAAAAACCAGCAAGAAAAAGCTAAATCCAAAGGCAGAAAGAAACCCAACGCCACAGCAAACGGATACATCGGCAGAGGCAGATAACCGATGGCGTTGAACGGTTTGGATGTAAAATATCCGCCGAGATTGTGGTCTAAATAGGAAACGGGAATGTGCGGCAAAACGGGGAAAAAGAAGTGCAAGCCGTTGAGAACGTCCAACCCCGCCCCGAGTGAAAAACCCATCCACAAAAGTCGATTTTTGAAAAAACTGACTAACCCGCCGCCCTCTGTAAGCGCCAAAGGCAGTTGGATGATGGGATAACTCAGTTTTTCATTGTGCGTCCATTGTCTGCGCACCAAAATATTGATGCAGAGCATGATGAATCCCAGCACGACGATAAATCCCGTCCACCATAGCACCGGCCCTATAAAATGGTTCAGATGTTCCTTTGTATATAATGTCGATTCCCCAAGGTAAAACGGGCGTAGAATCTCTTTGTCGTTTGCGGTTAGCCATCTGGGGAGATAACGATGGAACAGTTGCACCCACTCATTTTCAGGCGTAGCAAACCAGAACGCCCACCCCATGACGGGGATGAGAATTTGATATGAATCTCGACCTGCGATGCCGCCCGCCAGTGTCATCATAGCGTAGATGGTGATAAACTCGCTCTGAGTCAACGCAGAACTCGGGAAAAAACGCTTGAATATGAAGATATTGAGCAGAATGAGCACAAGTAAATTGACGATAACATGCCACATCAACGAAAGGCAGGTCGAATGTCCGGTGTTCCAAACGCCTTCCACTTGCATTATCCAATAACTGTTGAATGGAATCAGCAAAGCGCCAATTGCAATAGCGCGCCATGTCGCGCCACGATATTTGCTCTGTGCCTCTTCGTAGCTCACTCTCTCGGAGTTCATCACTTCGTCACTCACTGGAATGGTTTTACTTCGTAAACTACGAGCGGATTGGGTCATGATAAAAATCTTCGGTTTCCTTTCCCAATTATGTAGGTTTAAGTATAGCATAGTAGATATTGGAAGTCAATCGAACATCTTCCTGTCAGAGTTATTCAATCTTTACACTCGCCGGATAACATGGTAAAATATTGTTTGATTTACCAAATTTTTAAGGAGTGCAAAATGTCAGAAAACAAAATACGAGTTGCTTTTATCGGTTGTGGTGGGAATGCCCGTGGACATGGGAGACGTATTGCCGCGCAGCCAGACGCCGAAATTGTTGGCATTTGTGATGTAAGTGAGGCTGCCATACAAGGTTTCCGCGAGACTGTTGACCTCGAGGCTAGAACGCCGGACTTCACCGATTATAATGAGATGCTTGCCGCAGTCAAACCGGACGCCGTCGAGATTAGCACGCCGCATACACTTCATTTCCAGCAGATTATGGATTCACTCGATGCCGGTTGCCACGTGCTCACCGAAAAGCCGATGGTTTGTACGGTAGAACATGCCCAAAAAGTCATCGCTAAGGTTAAAGAGACGGGCAAACATCTGATGATAGGTTATCAGCGTCATTTTAGTCCCACTTATATGTATTGCCGCAATGTCGTGCAGAGCGGCGAACTGGGTAAGGTACATTTTGTCACGGCGCATCAATGTCAGAACTGGTACCGTAGTCAGAAGGGGAAATGGCGTCAAAACCCGGCGCTCAGCGGCGGCGGGCAACTCAACGATTCTGGAAGCCATCTGCTGGATATCTTGCTCTGGATTTTGGAAGCGCGTCCCAAAGAGGTTTTTGCGATGATGGATTACTTCGATACTCAGGTGGATATTCTGACCGCGATGACTATCAAGTTCGATACAGATGCGCTTTGCAATATTAGCGTTGTTGGACACACGGCGGGGAGTATGCGAGAAGATGTAACGATTTGGATGGAGAAAGGCACATTGTTCGTGCGAGATGGAAAGCTTTATCGCGAAGAGCAGGGCACTGGCATGATGGAAGTAACCGAAAAGCAGCTCCCAAAAGGAGGCGAAAAAGACCGGGCTTTCTTGGATCTAATCCTTGGCAAAGTAGAAAACGCCGTAGACGCCAGCAATGGACTTCGCGTTATCCAACTTACTGAGGCTGCATGGCAGTCCGCTAAAACAGGAAAGACAGTAGAAGTAGAATTATAATCTGTACCCTGAACCTATGAGACTATTGCTTTGTTAAATATATTTTGATAAAGATAATTAGCCACGGATACACACGG
>DTYX01000241.1 GCA_012961655.1 Candidatus Poribacteria bacterium | reverse complement strand
ATGCTAAAGCGGTAAAATGGTAAAGAAGCAAAATAGTTGTCATCTTGCCCCCTCAATTTATCCTTTTGGCATGAATATTGCTAATAAATGTAGAGACCGAGCTTTTAAGCATCTTTCAGAAAGTTCTTTTTACTTTTACCAATTAAGAGCGATGGGGAGAGTTGTGGTCACCGCCACCATTGGCGCCTGAGAAAGTGCAAAAGATTATTTGAAACTCGCTTAGAAAAACTCGGTTTCTAATTTTTTCAATTGAAGGAGGAAACAAAATGCGATTTGATAGATTAACTTTAAAAGCGCAGGATGCTGTACAAAGCGCGCAGGAGATTGCCCGCAGTCATGACCATCAACAGGTTATACCGGAGCATCTTTTGTTAGCGTTGTTGCAGCAAGAAGAAGGGGTTGTCATCCCGATTATCCAGAAATTAGGCGCAAACGTCACGGCGATAAGACAGGATTTGGAAGATGAACTCCAGAAAGTCCCTAAGGTTAGAGGAGTAAGCGCTGACCTGTATCTTTCACCCATTTTGGGAAGAGTTTTAGATGCGGCATGGCAGGAAGCGACCAAGTTGAAGGACGAATACCTCAGCGCCGAACACATTTTAATAGCCATCGCCGATAATAAAGAGACTCCCGCGGGACAAATTCTACGTCAAAATGGCGTAACAAAAGATAACATACTGAAGGTCTTAGTCGATATACGCGGTTCGCAACGCGTCACCGACCAGAATCCAGAGGACAAATATCAAGCTCTCGAGCGTTTCGGGCGCGACTTAACCGAGGAGGCTCGGAGAGGCAAACTCGACCCCGTCATCGGCAGAGATGACGAAATCCGCCGCTTGATGCAGGTGCTTTCCCGTCGGACGAAAAATAATCCAGTGTTAATCGGCGAACCGGGCGTCGGAAAAACGGCGATTGTGGAAGGTTTAGCGCAACGGATAGTCAGCGGAGATGTACCTGAAACCTTGAGAGAGAAGCGACTTGTGGCATTGGATGTCGGCGCGCTCATCGCAGGGTCGAAATATCGCGGCGAGTTCGAAGATAGACTCAAAGCCGTGCTCCGCGAGATTCAAGAAGCGGAAGGTTCAGTGATAACCTTCTTCGACGAACTGCATACTATCGTGGGCGCAGGTGCGGCTGAGGGCGCTGTCGATGCTTCCAACATGCTCAAACCCGCTTTGGCGCGCGGTGAACTGCGGTGCATCGGCGCGACGACGTTGGATGAGTATCGCAAACACGTCGAAAAAGATGCCGCGCTGGAACGCCGGTTCCAACCCATCTTCGTCGATGAGCCATCGGTAGAAGATACCATCGCCATTTTGCGCGGCCTGAAAGAGCGTTATGAAGTCCATCACGGTGTACACATTCAGGACAACGCCCTGGTAGCGGCTGCTGTGCTTTCGCACCGATATATCTCCGACAGATTCTTGCCCGATAAAGCGGTTGACCTGATAGATGAAGCGGCTTCACGCTTGCGCATCGAGATTGACAGCGTGCCGACTGAAATCGATGAAGTCGATAGAAAGATTTTGCAACTGGAAATTGAACGTCAGGCGCTCACCAAAGAGAAAGATGACGCTTCAAAAGAGAGATTACAAAAGTTAGAGAAAGAACTGGCAGAACTACAAGAGCAGAGCAATCAGATGAAGTTACATTGGCAAAATGAGAAAGAGGCTATTGCGAATATTCGTCTGGTTATGGAGCGGATAGAATCCTTGAGACTGGAGGAGGAACATGCCAGGCGCGATGGAGATTTAGACAGGGCAAGCCGCATCATGTACGGCGAATTGCCGAATCTGGAAAAGCAGTTGAACGTCACCCAAGAGAAGCTCAAGGAATTGCAAAGCGCCCGTAAGATGCTCAAGGAAGAGGTCGATGAAGAGGACATCGCCGAAGTGGTTTCCAAATGGACTAACATCCCGGTTTCCCGCTTGATGGAGAGTGAAATTCAGAAGCTGGTAGGCATGGAAGAACGCCTCAAGGAGAAGGTGAAAGGGCAGGATGAAGCGGTCGAATCCGTATCTAACGCCGTCAGAAGAGCTCGAGCGGGATTGCAGGACATCAATCGTCCCATCGGTTCATTCATCTTCATGGGGCCAACCGGTGTGGGAAAAACACATCTAGCGAAAGCGTTGGCGGAATTCCTGTTCGACGATGAGAACGCCATGATACGTTTGGACATGAGCGAATACATGGAACAGCACGTAGTATCACGTCTAATCGGCGCGCCTCCAGGCTATGTCGGCTACGACGAAGGTGGACAACTGACTGAAACGGTACGCAGGCGACCGTATTCCGTCGTACTTTTCGACGAGATCGAAAAAGCGCATCCGGAGGTTTTCAATGTCCTGCTCCAGATTTTGGACGACGGACGACTCACCGATGGACACGGACGTACAGTTGATTTCAAGAATACCGTCGTCATCATGACCTCTAACGTAGGCAGTCAGTGGCTGTCGGAATTCGGAATGCGAAATGAAGACGAAGTAAAAGAAAAAGTGATAGCAGCGCTGCGGCAACAATTCCGGCCAGAATTTCTCAACCGTATAGATGATATCATTATCTTCAACCGACTCGGTATCAAGGAGATTAAACAGATTGTCGAATTACAATTAACCGAGGTCGCCAATCGCCTCGCGGAAAAGCGCATCGGACTTGTTCTGACTGAAATCGCCAAAGAGGAACTTGCGCAGCAAGGTTTCGACCCCGTCTACGGCGCGCGGCCGCTGCGACGCACAATTCAACGCGCTATCCTTGACCCGCTGGCGATGCAGATATTGGAAGGAAAGTTTACCGAAGGCGATACCATCGAAGTCGATTTCGATGAAGGGAAATTCGTTTTCCGGAAAGCTGTCGAGTGACGAGTGACTTAACGCCAAAGTCAAGGAAAATAGCACTGTTGTGCTGTAACATAAATTATGATAATCCCTTTGGAGCTATCGTAGGTCGATTTTCCAAAATCGACGTTTTT
>DTYX01000240.1 GCA_012961655.1 Candidatus Poribacteria bacterium | reverse complement strand
TAAAAAATAAACTATAACTTCTAATGGCACATACAAATGAAGCAGGTACGTAATGCGTAAAATCACGTATTACGCATCACGCATTAAGGTTCACTATACATCTGTTTTATTCACTGGGATAGAAAAGAGCGAGTTTCATGTTGAAATCTAAGGATATATCCCGCGTTGCAAGCCCGCTGAAGCGACGCGGTCGACCGCTAGAACATAAGCCGCTGTCCGCATGTCCGTGTTGTATTTCTGAGCTGTGGCTAGGACCTCCGCAAAACTACTCGTCATAATTTGCGTCAACCTTTCATTCACTTCATTTTCCTGCCAGAAGAAGGCTTGCAAATCCTGCACCCATTCAAAATACGAGACGGTCACGCCTCCGGCATTGGCGAGGATATCGGGGACGAGAAATATTTTGCGGTCTTCCAAGATTCGGTCTGCGGCAGGATTGGTCGGGCCATTTGCGCCTTCTGTAACAACGCGCGCTTTTATCCGAGGCGCATTCTCTTCGGTAATCTGACTTTCCAACGCCGCCGGCAACAGCACGGTGCAATCCAATTCTAAGAGTTCTTCATTGCTTATAACATCCACATTCTTCATGTCTACGATTCCCCCTGTCTCGCTTTTATGCTTCAGCACCGCTGGGATGTCTAATCCCTTTGGATGATAAATCCCACCTTGAGAATCGCTGATAGCTATCACCTTACATCCGACCTCAGACAATAACCGCGCCGCGGCGCCGCCGACATTCCCAGAGCCTTGGACTGCCACCGTCGTTTCATCTAATCTGACGCCGAGGTGTTTCAACGCTTCTAAGGTTACAATCATGCAACCGCGCCCTGTTGCCTCTAGCCGTCCTTTTGACCCGCCGATGCACATCGGCTTGCCGGTGACCACAGCGGGGACAGAATGTCCGACATGCATGCTATAGGTATCCATAATCCACGACATCACTTGCGGATTCGTATACAGGTCGGGAGCGGGGATATCGTAGTTTGGCCCAATGATAATGCTAATTTCAGTGGTGTATCGGCGAGTCAGGCGTTCCAATTCGGCGGATGATAGTATCTTCGGATTACAAATCACCCCACCTTTGGCGCCGCCATAAGGTAAATTCATCACAGCGCATTTCCAGGTCATAAACATCGCTAACGCTCTGACCTCATCTAGTGTGACGGCAGGATGATAACGGATTCCCCCTTTGGCAGGTCCTCTGGCGAGGTTGTGCTGTACACGATATCCCGTAAAAACCTTGTATGAGCCATCGTCCATTCTCACCGGAAAATTGACCGTCAACTCACGTTTGGGATATTTGAGAATCTCGTGAATGCCCGGGTCAAGGTCGATAAGCTTGGCGACATAATCCAGTTGTTTCAGCGCGACTTGATAGAGATTTTGTTTGCCATCGGTTTTATGTGACATCTCTTGTGCCATGTCGAATCCTCCTTGTTTGCTGTATGCATGTAAAATTGGGAACTCTTTCCTGTATTCTTGGCAAAGATAGAACGTGTTATGTGGAGTTACGCATCACGCATTACGTATTACGTTTCATCGACAGCTTCGACTTTCCCTTCCAAGGTCGATGCTGCAATCACCGAAACGCATAGACCCATTGCCGCGGTGAATACTGGAACTCCTAAAAGTTATCTCTTAACACTATATTTCCATATACTTCCAAGTCGTTTTAACGAAACTTTAAATCTACCCCAAGACTTTGGCCTATATTGCTTCGCAAAAAGTCCGAAAGTGAGGATAATGAAACTAGCTGTGACCATCGCTACAATAATATCAAGCCACACAAGAAAGGGAAGGAAACAGAAACTGATTATAACCAAAAGGGACATTCCCAGAAAAAGCAGAATCAATTTCAATCGTGTCATATTGCATCACCTTTTTTATAAACACCTCTCACCGATTCAGCAGGCTTACATCAAGAACACACCGAAAACCATTAGGCGAACCGCCGACTTGCGGCGCATGTCTATTACGATAGGTGGAACGCAGCTTGAATCCAGGATAGTTCCATGAACCGCCTCGTAACACTCGGGCGCTGCCGTTTTTGGGGCCATGCGGATTTCGTCTTGGACTGTATGAATAATAATCCTCGTCGTACCAATCAGCGCACCATTCAAAAGCATTTCCAGCCATATCGTGGACGCTGTATGGACTCCTTCCCTGACGATAACTTCCGACCGGCACGGTCGTATTTTTAGCCCTTTCGAAAGGTGGAAGAGTCTGCCACTCATCATAAAACCATTCCAATGATGCTTGTAGAGTCGGCAGCGCTTTTAAAGCGATTCGTTCAGCGCTATTGCATCTGGTTGCATCCCAGTTATCGCCCCAAGGATAAAATCGACCATCGGCGCCTCTTGCTGCTTTCTCCCACTCTGCTTCTGTTGGCAAGCGTTTGCCCGCCCAATTAGCGTAGGCTTGGGCATCGTACCAATTAACTAGTACAACAGGATGATTGGCCTTTCCAGGTGGATAAGTTCCATCCTTCCATGCCCAAGGACTCAGGGTTCTGATATGCTCTTGAATAGTTGCATTAATCTGCGAGTCTGATATTTTTTCTGTTTCCTTTTCTAATTCGCTTTTAAGCGCCGCAATAACCTCCTCCTTCGCTGGCACAGTAGGAACTCGATATCCAGTCTCATCGACAAATCTTTTATACTGTGCGTTAGTCACTTCATATTTATCGATGTAAAAGGCGTCGACATAAACAGTATGCTGTGGAGTCTCAGGCGCTAACAATCCTTCTTTTAAACCCCATTTTACTTCCGCGTCTCTAATCTCCTGTTGTGTGCTTCCCATCAAGAATTCTCCTGCAGGAATAAGTATCATCTCTGCTTTATCCTTTTTCGCAATAATCTTTTTGGGTAAACCTTTGGGATATCTCTGCGGAAAGCGTTCTTGTTCGACTTGCTGATTTCCGCCGCCACAACTCCCAAATACAAATATGACAATTATGATTGAAGATAATCGTTTTTTCATTGTGTCGGAAACAAAAAAGGCAGCCAATTGCTTGACTGCCTTTTTAACTACTCCTAATTTAGATTATTCTGATGAAGCGCCTGGTGTAGCCTTGATTAATGCCTCCTGTGGTACAGAGGTTGGCAACGCTTTTTTGGCCAACGTATCTTCAGGCACATAATTAGCGTAATCCGCAATAGCGCCATGTGTCAAAGAATATACCACAACGTTGGTGAAGAAACGATACACGCCTGGAGAATAGTGGACGGAGCGCGTAGGCAAACTGACGGATTCCGCCGCGCACATATAGTCGCGTCGGACAACTAATGCCGATAATTTCTCGCCCACGGAGATTCCTTCGAGGTAGTTTCGCTTCGGCGGATGTGTGCTCCACCAGAAGATGTCGAATCCAATGGGAGGACCGCCCATTTCGTAGAAATTGTTATATATCTCATGGTCAGGCTGGAGTCGTTCCACGGCATATTCTGGCATTGCTTGACGCAACACCGCCAAGAAGATTTTAATCATTGCTTGAGCGGGAGCATTCACACCACAGTCATCAAATACTAAGAACCCACCTTTTTCAATCAAGTATTTTCTCAGCGCTGCATTTTCGGGTTCGGAAAGTCGGTTATCTAACTTACCACCCGTCCCTGCTCCTCCTGAACCCAAGAGGTTTCTGGAACGAACTAATGACGGGTCATGGCCGGTCATGAAAAGCAGTGGGCATTTCATAACGTTAGCATCAGTAAATTTGACTGCTCCACCTTCGACATTCATATCAGTTTTGATCTTTGTCCTTTCATTCAACCATTTGGAGAGCGCATTGAGTGAAGAAGCGTCTGCCCACCAGTCAGAAAGGCTATGACGCACACGGGTGAATCGGAAGACACCTTGAATATCTTTGCCTTTACCGATGACGCGTCCACCGGGTTCACCTCTTGGTAACGCAGGAACTTCCACTTCCCCGAGGGTAATATGTTCGACGACGCTCCCCAAAGCATCGAGCTTGGCGCCCACATTCGCGACCATACTAAGCCCCACTGGTCTGGCAATCTGCGCTACTCTGCCAATCCTAATTCCACTGCCAACGATACCTCTGCCGATTGGCGGACCGCCACCGGTGCCGCTTGCTACTGGCGCGACAAAATCTAGTGCATCGGGCGCATCGGATACCGGCAGGTCAGCATGGGTTACTACCTGTGGAACTGGCCGGGATGGATTAACCACTCTCGGGGCGTTGGGGTTGATTTTCGCATCAAAAGCGACATATTTGTTGGAAAACTGCAGCACCGTTTCAGGTTGAATGCTAGTGGTTCTTACAGTTGCGGAAGTCGTAATTCTTGGCGTTACCTGCACCGTTGTAACTACTGGTTGTTCAGTAGATATAACGGGTTTAGGAACGGTTTTGACAACAGGCGGACGAGGTTTTGGCTTTGCCTTCTGTCTTTGTTCGAAAAATGTTGTTTCAATCAATTCTTGTACCTTAGGGTGTTGGACTATCAGATAGACACTAAGAGCCAGGAAAGCAATACCGTGTATAACCGCTGATACAAGAAAAGCTCTTGAACCTGCGCCAAATAATCGCATAATATTTTACCTCCAAAATTATTATTTTCTTTAATTTAACACGTTGTTATCTTCTTTGTTATCTTCTTTAATAAGAAGCAAATATTGTGCCAGTCTGATTTATATCTTCAGAACAGGCAGATAAATCTGATTCTATCGATATTCATCATACTACGCCTGAGTTTGTATTGTATTGATAAATACAAAGTCGGCAAGGGATACGATGTATGATGCCATGATTATGCACCAATTTGGTTATTCTCATATTATCAAACTGCACCATATGGTGCAATATATCTGAAAATCAGAGGGCAAAATGAAAAGGGGGGAACTTGCTTTTAGGAAAGGGTAAGAATCTCACCTTTGCCCCAAAAGGTTTCAAATTTCCATCTTCGTCAAATCCCATCTCCCTCAGTTCTCCTACAATTTCTAAATCCGATCTTATTTGCGCTGCCGGAAGCAAAGATTCAGAAATTTCCACTTCCCCTAGATGCAAAGTGCTTTCGATTCTGACGACGCGACAGTCTTTTGCTTTTGTCAATCCAACAGTCTCCAATGCATTTTCAATCGCTTCTTTATCGGTATCGTAGTAGATAGGTGTTCGCACTTTCTGGGGGCCAAGCGCTGTGATACTATTCATATAAGTTGCGCATCGGTCGATTTTTTCCACCAATCTAGTCGTGGTGAAATCAGCTAAACCAATACCGCAGGCATTGCCATTACTCTCCTCCGTCAGGTCTCGGACAAAAATACGCAAGATGGCCGGCTTTTCCGGTTCGGGTTCAAAATTTTGCATCAGTCGTCCGATGACTTTTGTATCCATGCCAGTTCCACTGATATTTTTGCCCATTTTGTCTACAATCAAAAGGTCAAGTTCATCAAACGGCAGACGCCCTGACAATTTTTTAGCTTCCACAAGTAGTTTTTGTTCCATCATTTCCAACTCATCAGCATACACAGTCGCAATCCGCGCCGTTTGTCCAGATGCGTTTTCTATCAGACCAACGCCGAATGCGACTTTACCGCTCGATAAGACAACTTGAGATACAGTGCGAATAACCCGCTCAAACCCGTATCGGAAGAACGCTCTATGGTACATATTAGCGCCCTTCTGCTTTCCCAAGCCGATGGCAAGCATCTTCATCAATCCACTTTCGATAGAGCCACTAAAATCGGTATGGGATTTAATCCGGTTCAAAACGACAATATGGTCAGCTTCGTCAGCGTCCTTGCCTATGAGAACGGGCAAACCATCCTCTGTTTCTCCAATTTGTACAACCTCCATTTTTGCTACAACTGGAGCATTCACCGTCTCCTCTGTAATTCCATAGTGCTTCAATACATCTATCTGACCTTCCGCTGTAGCGCCACCATGACTGCCCATCGCTGGTATGATATACGGTTTTGCTCCGACCTCCTTTAAATAACTGACTATCGCTTTGACAACGATATCAATGTTGGCAATCCCTCGGCTTCCCGCGGCGATAGCAACTGTATCTCCCATGTTAATCGACTCAGGTAAATGTAATTTAGCAAGTCCCAGCTTCACAGTCTCAGGTATATCTTCTACAACAGGCGCGTCAAACTTCTGTCTAACTCTTACCATTTTAGGTAACCTTAAGTTGAAGATACCTGCCTGTGCCGTGAGCGCGGCAGACAAATTGGTGAGCGAAACGAACATTTTTGCACTCCTAAATTTAAAAATAACTGGATGGGCTACTCATTTCGGGATACCATTTAAGGGCTGAAGGTTTGACCAGGGCTTCAATTAACTTTCCCCATTGCCCAGTCACCGCGTAGCGTCATCCCTCTGTGGTGACATTTAGCGCTGGCGGCACAGAGGC
>DTYX01000239.1 GCA_012961655.1 Candidatus Poribacteria bacterium | reverse complement strand
TACATTCTGTTTCTCTCTAATTTAGATGAAGCTCCCGATATCGCCGCCCAGAAGCATTTTACGAACGGCAAGCAGTTTTTAGAATTGGGGATGTTTGGGGAGGCGAAGGAACAGTTTAACGCTGCCATCAAAGAATTCCCCAGACACGCGGACGCTTATTATGAACTGGCTGTGTTATTGGAAAAAGAGGGTAGGGTCGAAGAAGCTATGCAACATTTTGGCCATGCCGCGGCGATTGCTCCTGAAAGGTTTGATATGGCGAACAGATTCAAAGATGTCTTCAACTCTTACCTCGCGGAGGAGGAATATAGCAAAGCCGCGGAGGCTGGACTTATGCTGTTTACTTACTATCCAAACGACCCAATAGCTCAAGATGTTATCTATCAAGTCGGTTTTCTATTCGCAGAACAACTGAATAATCCAGATAAAGCTATCGCCGCTTTGACAGATGCGACCTATAGTTTCCCAGATGACCCCAATGCGGAAGAAGCGCGTTATGTCATCGGGCTGATGTATCAGACCAAAGGCGATTCTCAGACCGCAATCTTGACGCTGACAGAATTTATCGACACTTATCCGTATAGTGAATGGATAGATGACGCCTATTTAGCCAGAGGTAAAGCGTATCTTTCCGAACGGAAAAACCTCGAAGCTATCGCCGACCTCAATCAAGCTATTATACTGTCAGATGATGATGCGCTCAAAAGGGAAGCCAAGTTGATGAGAGATGAAAGCGCGTGGAATGTTTATACTGTCGTCGATGGACTGCCTTCCAATATCATCCAAGCTGTCGCTATCGACGGCGATTTCCTTTGGGTCGGAACGCCCAAGGGATTGGCGAAATTTGAAGTTGCCGGTGGAGTCTGGATTCCCGTCCCCGATGAATTAGGTCTGTCTTCACAACCCGATGTCAGAGCGCTGGCTGTCAATGAAGAAGAACTCTGGATAGGCACTTTAAATGACGGGGTCATCGTTTATGATAAGGTATTGAAGACGATAATAGAATATAAGCAAGCCGATGGATTGCCGGGAAACCAGATTTATGACATAAAATTGTTCGGCGATGAAGTCTGGGTCGGTACATTCAATGGTGTCAGCTATCTCGACCCGGAATCAGGCGCGTGGATAAGTTATACAACTGATGATGGACTACCTGCCAATGATATAGTCGCCTTAGCTGTAACTGGTAGTAGCGTCTGGGTGGGGACTTCTCGGAAGGGAATCGCAGTTTTTGACAAAAACCTCAAAACCTGGAGCAAACTTAGCGATTTGCCCCCCAATGTTAAACTGGGAAACTCGATTAAAAGTATCGCTACTGGCACGGACTCCATTTGGATTGGATGGTATGGAGAATACGAAAATGGTTACTGCGCTTACAATATCATCACAGGTGATTGGAAAAGTTCACCGGCTATTATGGATGAAAGTATAATCGCGGAGGACATCTATCTAGCGGTAGGGGAATACGAAGTCTGGTTGGCGACAAATATCGGCACATACAGACGTATTGGCGATTGGGAAAGTGAAAGCTGGGAGCCTGTGGCTTATCCGAAGAGATTAGGCGAAAACTTCAGAGTCAAATGCCTTTTCCTTGAAGGCTCTGTAGCGTGGGTTGGAACAACAAACGGCCTTGGACGAGTGGATAGTACGCTTATCGTGCGCTGAAACTGTTTTTCAAATCAAGAAGGCTTCTCCAATTCAAAAGCGTCAAAGATGACTTTCCCTTCTGATTGCTTCGGAGCGGGAATTCCCAGATAATAAGCCAACGTTGGTGTTAAATCAACAGTCCAAACGGCTGTACTTCTTTCATATCCTTTCTTAACGCCATTCCCATAAAAGAGCATAATCCCTCGAGTCGAAAAGAGGTCTAATCGAGCTGTCGGCAGATATTGATGGTGGGCGCATCCAGGGTTTATCGCCGCAATATCGGCTTTCTGGATGAAATCTGGCTCTGTAGTAGCATAATTGTCGCTGGCGTCGGTGTACCCAGGTTTGAGGTAGTAGGAGAGGTCGCCCGATTTACCGTCCCATAATCCCATCATTTCAGCATCCTCTTGACGGATAACTAACGAAACGGGACACTCACCAGTCTCCTCGTCCACCATCTCATAGAGAGCCTTGATGGTCAAGTCCCTCACTTTTTCGTATGATAAACGTTCACTAAAAATATATTTATTCCTTGACAAATATAGATATTTATGTTACCATGTTCTCATTATGAAGTTAAGCGATTATGCCAAAAAAGTTGGTATTAGTTACAGGACAGCTTGGCGCTGGTTCAAAACGGGTAAGATCGCTGGGTATCAAATGGATACTGGAACAATCATTATTACCGAAGATGATGAGCCAGAAAAGATGCAAAAAGTTGCTATCTATGTTCGGGTCTCTTCATCCGAGAACAAGTCCAATTTGGATACGCAAGCTGAACGTCTAAAAGATTACTGTGCAGCAAAAGGTTATCAGGTTCACAAAGTTGTCAGAGAAATCGGTTCTGGCATTAACGATAACCGACAGAAACTACTTAAGCTTTTGTCCGATGCGTCCATCACAACCATCGTAGTTGAGCATAAAGACAGGTTGACACGGTTTGGATTTCGATACATTGAAACTTTGCTTTCTCAGAATAGACGGCAAATAGAAGTCGTCAATTTAGCTGAGGATTTATTAGAAGATCTTGTGTCAATTATCTACTCGTTTTGCGCAAGACTTTATGGACGCCGTCGTGCTAAGCGAAAAACAGAAAAAGTCACAAAAGCGTTAAAGGCCGATAGTGAATAGAGCGGTTGCACTACCGCGTTTAGTGACGCTCTCTCTTTCATGAAAGAAGGCAATAAATGCAATTAGTGGAACAACACGTTATTAATCAAAATAATCCTCGTTTTCAAACCATTGACGAAGCGGCGTTTGCATCCAAAAATCTCTATAATGCGGCAAATTATATCATCAGACAAGAATTTATTAAAAACAATCGCTACATTCCTTATTCTAGACTTGCCAAACAGATGAAAGATACTGATGAATATTCTTTCCTTCCAGCAAAAGTCGCACAACAGGTGTTGAGGATTCTTGATAAAAACTGGCAATCCTTTTTCGCGGCAATCGAAGAATGGAAAGCTAACCCCAGTAAATTCAATGGTAGACCTAGACTTCCTAAATACAAGGATAAGCAAAAAGGGAGAAATCTACTCATCTATACAATTCAAGCAATTAGCAAGCCTCAATTAAAAAAAGGCATAATCAAACCGTCTGGTTTAGATATTTACGTAAAAACGAAACAAAAAGAAGTTAATCAAGTAAGAATTGTTCCCCGTAAAACCCATTATGTTATTGAGGTTATCTATACCCAACAAGAAATACAAGCAGAAGTAAATAAAAACTACATCGCTGGAGTAGACATTGGGTTGAACAATTTGGCGGCTGTAGCATCAAACAAGCCGGGATTTGTCCCGCTTCTTGTTAACGGCAGACCACTAAAGAGTATCAACCAATTCTACAACAAACGTAGAGCGCAACTTGTAAGTCAACTAATGGAAGGCGTTTCAGGGGAAGGACCCGCCTGTAGCGAGATCGAGTTTCCTCAAAAAGGGACATCCACAAAGCCCGATAGAAGCGCGCTCTCTTCCACACGCATACAACGGCTAACTTTAAAGCGCAACCATAGGATTAAACATGAGTTGCATGTTGCATCCTTCAATATCATTGACCATCTTGTAAAAGAGCAAATAGGAACGCTTGTGATTGGCAAAAACAAAAATTGGAAGCTTAAGATAAACATTGGTTCTCGTAACAATCAGAACTTCGTTTCAATTCCTCATGCACGCTTTGTAGAGATGCTTAAATATAAAGCGGAATTGCAAGGCATACAAGTTTATACAACAAAAGAAGGCTACACGTCAAAATGTAGTTTTCTAGACAGGGAACCAATCGAAAAACACGACGTTTACATGGGGCGACGGATTAAGCGTGGGTTATTTCGCTCCAAAGAGGGCATTCTTATTAACGCAGATATTAATGGAGCCTGCAATATCATCAGAAAAGTAGCTCCGAACGCTTTCGCCGACGGAGTAGAGGGCGCCGTAGTTCGC
>DTYX01000238.1 GCA_012961655.1 Candidatus Poribacteria bacterium | reverse complement strand
TCCGATTTTTCCCTGTTGCCAGAATATGTTTCCGGTAAAATTTTTCGCCATCGTGACAAAATAGGCGTCGGATTTAGGATGATTGATGATTTTTTCCGCGGTATCCAAAGCTTCATCGTAATTTTCACTATAGTAATATGAATACAGTATTCCTCTCAACGGTCGAGGATTATTTGTATCTCCATCATAAATCCGCTCGAAAAGATTTATAGCGGCTGCATAGTTTTTCTTGTTGTAGTAATTCCACGCTTTGCTGGCTAATTCCGCTCGCTCATGGGCACACGGTTTCTCGAAGATGCTTGGTCTTTTAAAGCGGTATTCTGCAATTGCCATATCGTTTGGTGAGAGTTTTTGACTTTTCAAAAAATCTTCCCATTCGTTAATTAAATCCTTCAATTCTTTGCTATAATGTTTCCTGAAGTTTCCTGTGGGAAAAACTTTTTTAAATCTCTCAATGCCATAAGTATCCACCAGAAATCGCACCAACGACCCAGCGAGGATATAGCTTCGTGAAGAGGATTCTGTCCAGAAACCGAAAGCGCCCATAATCTTTTCCACTGGCGGCGCCACCTTTAATTGATACATCGCTTTGCTCCACTGATGAGGTGTTAGTTGCCCATCATCCCACTCCGCGGCAACTGCAATACCCTCATGTAATCCAATCTTTAAGCTCATCTTCCATATCGGGTGAATGTAAGACGCGAAGAGATGCGCTAGTTCATGTTTAAGGGTCGGATGCGGAAAAGATGGCCTGTAGTTGAGGTGAATCTCACGGTTTATTGCATCTTCAATCTCGGTGTATTTTGCCCCTATCAGACGCTTTTTCTGTTTCGCCGACGTGTAAATGTATGACCTAACTTTTTTCGTTGGCTTTAATTTGAAAAACTTAGTCAGTTGATAGTAGCGAAATTCATGGTCTTGTGCAATTAATTCGATCTTCTTCTCAGTCTCCGAGCCTTTTTCGTAATAGATATTGAAATGTTCAGTTTCATATCTTCCGCCCAATGTCTCTTGGATGTAGGAACGTGAAACGCGCAACCCTAACTCCCCTTGATTGATGAAAATTAACCCATAAGCAATGACAAAAATCGAAAGTGGGATGCGATTAATCAGGAGATTGTAAGATAATCTGTACTGGTAAAGATTTCTGAGTTTTAATCTGAGTTCGCTAGCGAATCGAGACTCTTTGGAGAAATCGAGTGTATTGGTCATCAATAGCAGAAAAAGTCCTGTGAGTATGATAGTCGTAAATCTCGCGACAATTAATGCGCTATTGATAGATACCTGCTCATCATAAATTGGCCCTGGAAAATAACCGATTACGGAATTATATCCAAAGACAGGCGGATGAAAGATGATATTGTATAATCCCCAAAAGATGGTAACAAAAATGTAACCTAGATATGCGCCATAAGCGCGGCGTCTGGTCGAAAACCAAAATCCGAAGAACATACCTGCTGCAGTCGAATATCCGCATGTAATAACTGGGATGAGTCCAAAGAACGCGAAACCATCAGTAAAGTCGCAGTTCTTAACTCTAAAAGCATTGAGTAAAATAATTATCAAAGGCAACACCAGAAGCAGCAAAGTCGTGACCAAAGTCCAGAAATAAACGCTGATGACAATGGTAACAGGTGAATCGTAAACAAGCCCTCGAATTTGCCTGGGCAAAACTTTTCTTATTTGGTTAATTCCAGCAATTGCTATATGCGCGGCGGCAAGACCTATCAGAATTGAAATGATGACAGAAAATTCAAAACCGAGTAGGTTGAAGAGGGGAATCTGGGTCAAAGCAATAGCCGTTAAAGCTAATATGCCTGCCCAGATGTAGTATGATTGGCGTGAGATTATTTGGATTAGGTACATTGAATAGTTCCTTATTCCATAGAAAAATATGCAAAAAGCAACGCACGCCTTCGGCTTAGCGGACATCGGTTTTTTAATTCTTGTCCCGATGAATCGGGACAATGGGCGAACT
>DTYX01000237.1 GCA_012961655.1 Candidatus Poribacteria bacterium | reverse complement strand
CAAACGCATTCAGCATATAATTCACACCCCAGTCGGAGATTTCGATGCGATTCACTGGTATCCAGTATCCACCACTGATTATGCTTGGGAGAAGCATTATATTAGTTCACCTGATGACCTTAGACGACTCAAAGATGCGCCATATTATCCTTTATCCGTTGATGTATCATCGTACCAGGCGCAAATTGAGAAAGTTGGTGAGCGCGGGCTCGTTGTTGTAAATGTTCCCAATCCTTTTGGAGTGCTGGCGCGCTCCGCAAAGCGAGAAGATTTTTTTTCGTGGTTGATACTGGAACGCACCCTTATGCACGATGTCTTTTCAGTGCTCTTCGACCACCTGGTAAAAAAGCTTGAATATCTATTGCCGTTGCTAAAGGCGCGCTACTTCTTTTCAAGCGGTCAGGAGTTGGCTCTTCCGCCTTGGATGTCGCCGGCAACCTTTGAGGAGTATGTGGGAACTTACGATGCTAAAATATACGGACTGATACGTAAATATGGCGGCAAGACGCGTATCCATTGTCACGGTAATGCAATGGAATATCTAGAGCAATTCGTAGAGATAGGCATTGACGGAATCGAACCTTGCGAACCTCCTCCGCAAGGGAACGTAATTTTGCAAGAAGCCAAAAAGCGCGTGGGCGACCGTATGCTTCTCTGCGGCAATATCCCTTCGCAAAATTTTCGCTTTATGCATCCGGACGAAACCGAGGAGTTAGTCAAGCAAGCTATTCGTGATGCCGCACCAGGCGGAGGATTTATCCTGAGAACCACCGGCGGTTCTGCCGGTACATGGATGGTTCCCGGCTTGGATTTAGACCTACAGCTTGTCCACTGTGAGCGACTTATTGAAGCTGGCATCAAATATGGCCACTATCCAATTAGCTTGTAAAATCGACTTGCTCCGATTCTCGGGCCTGCCCTCCAGCGAAGCGAAGGGATGGCTTACGCGCGCCGGCGACAAAGTCGCCATTCTCCTTCCAAAACTGTCATTGACGCCGCGGTGAGTTTGCGGTTGATAATCGCCGCCAGTCGGTTTGGGAAGTCAAAGATTTGTAAAGGACGAATTCCGCTAGCTGTGGCAAAAAAACCCGTTCGTCCAAAGGTTCCTTGCCCAAGGCCTGAGCGCGCATATCACCATAAATCTTGTCGCCTCGGGCGATAATATCCTCAACGGAGAAGACGTCTATTCCTAGTGTCTTGCCGTAGTATTGTCCTTCAGGAAAGCGTTCTGGGAGGAACTCAACGACATGCCGGTCGTTGACCGCTGGATAAGCGCCGTAGGTCTCGAAAAGTGACCAAGAGAAAGGATTGTCTGCCGCTTTGAAAGTACCAGTTGGAATTCCCATCTCAGGGAAGAGCTTGTCCAGCGAATCCTTGTCGAAAGGCTGACCTCGCTCTTCAGCTAATCTTGCCTTCACCAATGGCCATGCGTCGCAGCCTCGCCAACGGAAGTCGAAAATGAAAGTTAGATGGTTGAGCCCCACAAACAGCGAAGTAACCTCTTCAGGCGGAGCGCCGATTAGCGCAATCTTCTTACATCGCTTCATAATATTTTCGTTCCTTTCAAAAATAGTCATGCAGATAGATGTTGTTTTCTTAAAGTTCCGACTTCGCTTTTGCGAGGATTTTATCCAATTCACTTCGCAGTTTACCTTCAAGCTCGTATTCATATTGGCTTAAAAGCTCCCGAATCATCACCTGGGTTTTCTGGCGAATTGTCCGTGCGCCTTCACCTTGCCACGCCGCGAAGAATTGACGATTGAACAACCTAGGATGCCAATAGACACGGCGATAGCTGTGCAAGGTGGTTTCAAGCCCGGCAAAAGTCCTCTGCTGGACGCCCGCCATGACATCTTTCAGAGCCAAATCTCCTTGCGCCCAGAATCGCCCCCGTTGTCATCAAGCTAGCTTTTTCAGTGCAAGCTTGAGCCCCTGGTAGCTTTGCGTTCGTGTGGATGCCTCCTACTGCTTGGTACCATCTCGTACCGTGAAAATAGGCATTGACTTCGGCGTTGGCAAACTGTAGCAGAAGGTCCTCTGGAGAACCAAGCACCATAGCCATGCTGTGCAAATCTATTGGGCAGAGCCTGATGCTCCAGTGAATAGGTAGGTCAATTATCTCCTTTAGCAGTATAGCTGAGCCGACCACTTCGGCGACACAAAGGGCAAAAGCATCGCCTGTGTTTATTGGCGTTGTGCATCCTAAAGAGGACATATCGCTCACTCCTACGGAAGACAATTTATCCTTGAACTTCAGGACGCACTTTAACGACTCACTGCCTAGAGTAAGCGGGCTGAAAACATAGACCGGAAGTGAGCGCAACGGGTTATCCAAAACCTCTGCCATCGCCATAATGTAGGGCAAGGTTTCCAAAGATTTCGGGTCAACCGGCCTGCGCCCATTTCTGGAGTGGGTTGCCGCGACCCAATACTGCACAATCGGTTGCAGCGGTGGGGGAACATCCGCAGGACATCCGGGAGGGCCTGATAGCGAAAGTATATCCAACAGCTTGGTAGCTTCAATAAGTTTTTTAGTTGTGAATGGTATAACCTTATCAGTTTCAATATCGTGCACCCATTGAGGATATGGACTCACGCCAACTCCAATTTTAGAACTCGAAGGTTCAGTTGGATAAGCGCCTTCTGAAAACTTATCGCCATTTCGCTTGCGTTCAGCGTCGAGAAACTCCGAAACGAACTTCCGATGAATCAAAACCCTGTCGTCCTTCATCTGAAAACCGTTGGACAGAAGCCGATTTTGTATTGCCTCATCTAAGACAGCAATACCGACTTTCTCAAGTATTTGAAGCATTGCCTCTTCAATCCGCTCCAGTTGTTCTATGCTAAAAAACGGCGCGCGTTGAACGGTAAAGGGACGATTCTTCATTATCTCACCTCAATAAAATCGATTAGTAGACTGTATCATAGCTAAAATCGTTGATTTTGTCAAACACTTTTTGGGATAAATTATCCAACTATCCTATCATCTTTCATCGGAACTAGCGTCAAAATTCTAAGGGGAAAAAATGGCAAAGCCAAATATTATCTTCATCATGACCGACAATCAGAGTCCCTGGATACTCGGTTAAAACACGAATTTTTCTTCTCACTTTCTCCTTCTCTGAAGCTCTGCACGCTTGAAAGCGGCAGCCCCCTTGTT
>DTYX01000236.1 GCA_012961655.1 Candidatus Poribacteria bacterium | reverse complement strand
TTTCCAATCCTAATAAATTCAATGAAGTTCCAAGCAAGTTTGCAGTATATTTATTTAAAAAAGCAAAAGTAGTTGGAAAATACCATACCAGTGAATCGCATCGAAATCTCCGACTGGGGTGTGAATTATATGCTGAATGCGTTTGTATTCCCCTGGACGGTTCTCAATCTCCTTTGTCTCACTTGTCGAAGGCATGCCAAACCAGCCCCAGTTGGGCGACCAACCATAAAAACGGTCAATATATTTCGCCATTAGCTTTTGCACTCTTGCGCTACGCGGGTCTTTTGCGGCTTCAGCGCTGATGTTCATCTCTATCGGTACTCTGTCTGCCTCCTGAAAATTCCAGGCGCGTTCCAGTCGCTCTTTCGGCGTCATTTTTCCCCCAAACATAAAAAACTCCTGCGCGTGTTAGGTTTCTATTTAATTTTTTTCTGCAGTAGTGAATATCTCAGCAACTCTTATTTTTGTCAAAAATCATAATCTTAAAATACCTGGCTCAATCAAAATATGGTCAAATTTCACTCCAGTACAACCACCACCTGAGAGTTTTTGGATTTTGGAATTCATCACCACGAGGAGCCCCTGTGTCAATGGGTGAAACGGGTTTTTGAGGTGCATTCTTTTCAGGGAGCTTTGCCAATGCCTCCTGAAGAAGCAACTTCACTTCATCTGCTGAAAGCTCCTTAGCATCCCTTTTTTTAAGCTTTTTCTCTGCCTCTTTTTTAAGCTTCTCTCGTATCTCTTTAATGTCCTTCATCTCAGTCAGCTTTTGGAGTTCTTGTTTGGATAACGATTTTAGCGCTTCTTGATACTTCTTCTTATCTTCCGCCGATTTCTTTAAAAGTGACCTTATCTCCCGCATTATAGAATCAGCTTCATTTGCACGCGTCATGCCAGCCACCTCTTCTGCAATTCCCAATAAAGCTGCTAGCTCCTCTTCAGAATAGAATTGCAATGCCTGTTGCAGTGCATTGAATGTCTCCTGCCGGTGTCCAGAAGTGTAATACATCATCGCCAGGTTGAGATAGACACCGACATTCTCTGGGTTAATCCGAAGCGCCTCTTCATACTCATCTTTAGCCTCTTCGTGTCTGCCTTGAAGCAGGAACACATTGCCCAAGTTGTTACGCGCACCTGAATAAAGTGGCTGCAAGAGAATCGCATCTCTAAGATTCTTTTCCGCCAATTCTAAATCTCCACGCTTTGCATATAAAACTCCAAGTCTATTGTGAATCTTCACATCATTCGGTTTAGATTTCAAAGTAGCAAGATAATGGTCAATCATCCTCTTTAATGTATCTTCTCTGTGCTTTTCTATCTTAGAAACATCCACCTCATATGCGCTACTTACTTGCTGTACACCTGGAATTTCAAGCTGAATATCTACAAGCGGCAGTGTAGCTGGCTTGAATTCCTTCCAAGCTTCCTTCGTATCGATTACGGAAAAAGTTTCACCTCTAAATTTAAGTCTTGAATATACTTTCACACCAGTAGACCATGCTTCAAAAAATGTTGTTCCTTCCTTGCCCAACATCGTTGCTTCCACCGGTATCCAAGCGTGGTTGTTGCTCCTAATTTCATATAAATTGGGGTCTAAGAAGAAGTCGGATGCGTGCTTAGCATGGATACCCGTGTCCAACATCAAGAATATATGTTCAGGAGCAAGAATTAAGGCGGTATCTATACGAACATTTTCCAAACATGAAGCATACAGAACAACAACATCATCGCAATCCCCTTTCTTAAGGTCAAGTGTCTGCCTGGGATAACGGACATAGTCCACTTCATCTCCATAGGGGTCATTAGGGTCTTGCAGATACTGGACGCCAAAGATATTTAAAGCGTCATAAATCTGTATAGCTCGCTCGAATGGTCTTTTACCAAAAGCCACCTTCTTGGCAAACTGTTCCACTGGCTCATCTTTGGGGGTTATGAAAGCGGCTATCGACTCGGGATTGGGCTGCCAGCTCATAGCGTTCCTACTGTAGAGGAAAAATGTCCCTGAAACATTTTGCTGTTGACCTTTAGAGCTCTCTGTATCGTAACTGAGTATAACCAAAATCGTTTGATTTTCAATATTTTCTGTCACATTGAGGATGTTGTTGTTGAAATCAGCATATAGCTCTATCTCCTTCTGAGAATTTGGCAGTATGTCTTCACTGGTCACAACGGTGGGAATATCCATGTAGTTTTTGATATACACCTCGGCTCGAATGTTGTGCAAAATCTCATCAGTTTGATTAGTTAAAGTCAGCGTGCCTATTGGATGGTCGTGATAGTATTTGTAAATAGAAGAGAAAACAGGATTCATATTCAAGATTGCTTCCCTTCTCTTTGCTACTTCAGCACGCTTAGCTATGATGCGTTCCAAATCTTGACTATAAGTATTTTTTAGCTCTTCGTCTATCTCGCTTTCGATTAACTGTTCTATTGCTTGGCTATACTTCCCCTGTTTTTCGCAACTTATCGCAAGATAGTACTTAGCATCGATGCTGTCTTCCAGTTTCACTACCTCATTGAATTCGTTGGATGCAAGTCCATATTTCCCCTGACTGAGATACACTGCGCCGAGGTAAAAATGTGCCTTAGTTGGGCCGCCACTCTGGATAGAACGCTCAAGCTCCTTTGCTGCGTCTTCTAACCATTCTTCACCTCTCTCATAATAACTATATCCTAAATAGTAGCAGATTTCGGCATCATCGCCAGTCATCTTTCTCACGACTTTAAACTCTCTGATGGCGTCATCATACAATCCTAACAGGATGTATATCTGTCCTAATTTTCTATGCGCATCTGCTTTCTGCTCCATCTTCGAGCTTGCTTCCACTGCTTTCTGGTAACTATCAATAGCCAGACGATAGTCCCCATGTTCTTCATATACTCGACCCCGATACATTAAATTAGAATAACATCCGCATAAGATGCATATCAAGGGCAGCGTCGTATAAATTATAAAACTTTTTGTTAGCTTCATATAAATCAACTCCAATTTCAGGAGATGCAGTTTAAAAAAGTGCCTACGAGTGTCTAAAGGCTTTCTTGGAAATTTTGTAAAATTGCTCATCACGCATCACGCATCTGCTGTGACATTACCGTCCCTTGGGAGTGAGTGGTAACGAGGCGCAAAACACGCCGCGCGACCTACCCAGCAAAATTCAGTATCGAAGTATGATTGAAAGAAAATGATTATTAACCGCCGTATAATCTAAATATTCATCCTTTAGTTTGGGGACGTAAGCGTAATCTATAAACAGTATTTGGGTACGTATTCCAACCCCAAACCTGAAGCCGTCGCCAAAGCCTGCTCTTAAGAATAAATGATGGAATAGTTTCACTTCGCTGCCGAAATGCAACTCCTTGAAAAACAGCCGAAAAGCGCCTATATCCAAAGCGAAAATGGCATCACTCAGCCAATAAGGAATCTCCCAATCAGGTTTATAACACATACCCAATGTGAAATCTTTGCTTATATTCGTTTTGGAGATACTTTTTTCTACTTTAAGGCTTCTATTAACTAACTTCTCTCGCCACATAAGCTTTGTGCCAGAAAAATCTCGTATGGAAAGTCCTAAATTTAAATTATCTCTTATCTCATATAAAATTCCCAGGTCAAAGCCTAAGCCTCGACCTATTTTAGCTGTGGGCTTAAAGCCCGTCAAATCCCATATATGGTTTTCCGCTATCCAGCTTCGTGATATGTATTTAGTTGTTCCGCCAATTGACAACCCTCCAGGAAGGTATCTTTCATGAAGATGATAAGGCCCTACCCCACATGAGATGGCACCTATGAAATCAACACGACTGCTGATGAGGACATCCGATTTTCCTTCAATATAACTATACTTCGCTTTGTTTTTTGCCATATCCAAAAACGCAAAAGCAAAATGTGGGCGGATATAAACAATCTCAAAAGGCCCAGAGATATTGCCCAGTGGCTCAAACTCACTCAATTTATTAACTGATTTCTCAGATAATTTCCGCCAACTACCAGCTTTGCTGCGCGATGAAACTAGATTCTCAACTGTTTCCACTGTATCGGTATTTATCCCCAATCTAAGTCCATATATTGACAGTCTGCTGTCGTCGATATTCACCAAACCCGCGGGATTAAAGAATAGCAGATTCTCATCATCTGCAACTGCCACAAAAGCTCCACCCATGCCGATGGAACGCACACCCTCAATAAAAACAGCATCCTCTGCCGCTACGATGAAAGTTCCGAAAAGGAACACCAATATCATCGTCGAAAGAGCAAACACTGCCAAGTTTTTCGCCATCATTATTTACTCCTCGATTAGTGTTCAAGCGCTATAAGCACACTTATTATGCCCAATAACGCTATTGCGGTGCCAATAGGATTTGTCCTGTTTGGAAGTTTCAATGATACATCGATATTTTGATCTTCTTTCACGAACACTTTTTTGATTCCTGTGCCGTGATTTATCTTAGTCACTTTCACTTCATACGTTCCGGGGATTAAATCCGGCGCCTTAGTAGGTGTATGTCCCACAAATTCACCGTTCAAAAACACCTTCGCACCGACCGGCTTGGAAGAGATGTTCAACACTCCTCTTCCAATCGTCTTCTCATGTGGAAGTTTGATATCTGTCTGAGCAGAGGCAAAGCTTGTGAAAGTCAATGTCACAATGGAAACTAAAATAAGGGAACACGGATTTGCGAAGCAAAAACGTGAAATCGAAATACCTCTCGTCGACAGTTTGTTCTTAGCCATTTTTTCCTCCCTTTTGTTTTCCGCTTCTGTCACACCATCAGTATAAATGACCAAAATGTCTCCATCTGCTAAATCAATTTCACTTTCATCATAGGGAGCACCTTCGAACATACCTAAAGGCATGCCGTGGCTTTCTAAAGCCTCAAAACTCCCATCCTTTGAGCGGTACAAGAGAGGGGAGTTATGTCCTGCATTGGAATATATCAGCTTCTTGTCAGACACGTTTAGAATGCAACAGAACAATGTAACAAACTTATCGGAATCCGTATCGCGATAAACAAAGTTATTTAGCTTTACCAGGACATCTGCAAGAGTACCAACATTTTCCATATATGCTCGAAGAGCAGCTCGGGAAGTTGTCACAAGCAAGCTTGCAGGCACACCCTTCCCTGAAGCGTCACCAATCGCTATCCCGAGCCGATCTTTATCCAGGTTGATGAAATCGTAGTAATCGCCACCCACTGAGCTATGAGGCTCACTTAAAGCTGAAATGTCAAATCCTTTTAAGTGTGGTTCCTCTTTTGGTAAAAGACGCATCTGAATCTGTCGAGCAATTGATAGTTCCTTTCTTACCATTTGCTCATATAGTAAGCTGTGAAAATAATCGTGAGATGTTATGCAAAGAAAAACCGATGTTGAAACCAACATCGGGGAAAATAAATCGAGCCATACGCCGGCATAGATAAAAAGAACGGCAGTTAAAGCAACGCAAATTGTTAAGACAATGATGAAAAAAAGTACCTTCATCAAAGCTCTGACTACGGACAGGATTATGCTTATGACAAATCCTAAAAACAATAGAACGGTAAGATTCCAAATTTTGGGTATGCGAGTTAAGAATCTGCCCTGAAGTATACTATCCATCACATCAGCATGAATTTGGAGGGCAGGATATGAAGGTGAAATAGGCGTGGACCAGTATTCTGCCTTGATTATCGATGGGAATTTTTATTCTACCAAATTTTGTCTCTCCCAAATCGATTATCCCATCACGGATAATCACATCTTTTTTTCTCTATTCAAGTAGTTGCATGTAGCCGCTAAAGGCAAAGCTGGATAAAGATGTCCATTAAATTCAATAACCAGTTCTAAGTGTCTAGTAAGACCATCACTATCCGGTTGCATATTCACATGACCAATGTTTTTAGATGAAAACAGTAAATCCGGTAAAAACGGTAGAATACTACTTGCACGAGAGAAATTAGTGGGATAGGTTTGTGTTGTGGAAAGTGAAAAACGCGTTAGAAGTTCTGTCTCTTCGCTTGACAACATTTTGGCAAAATGTTGGTCAGATGATTCAAATCTGAATCCTATAGAATGTAGTACATTTCCTGCGTTGTTGGTAACGTGACTCAAAAGATGGTCACGTTCTGGATGTTCAATATCACGGTCGATAAAGAGTATATCAAAAGCGATGACGGCAGCGCCGTATTTGGATAGGTAATCTACAAGCAGTGCATAAAAATCTCGACTGATAGGCCATCCTTGCTTTAATCCCTGGATAGTAACATCATCAATAGCTACAATGACGATATCATCTGTGACATCTCTTGGACCTCTAATCAGGAATCGATAGTCCAGAGTTTTAAGTTCAAAATCCTCCATCAATTCCATCAATGAGAGAACCGTAACAATCAGTGTGACGCCTATACCCAATAGCACTCCAATAATTACTCTCTTTTGAGTGAAAATTGATATATTTATTCTGGAAATCATTATGATTTCCACCTCGTCTTTTGCTTCGGCATTGCAGCCAGCTTACAGATTGCAAATAAAATCCTATCGATGTTTTGTGGAAAATACTTAAATGCAGGAATTCTCCGCGCTTAGAAGATGTGAAACTTTAAACAGTTGTAGTTTTTGGTGGAGAGAGCGATTGCACTACCGCGTTTATATGTGCGCAAGTAGTGGGTGTTTGTGTCATCCATTTTAGGAACTGTGTTTCTAAAATTCTTTAAGTAAGTTAGAATTAA
>DTYX01000235.1 GCA_012961655.1 Candidatus Poribacteria bacterium | reverse complement strand
TTCGGTATAAGGGGGCTAGGGGGTTGTTTTCACCACAGAAATGCCCCGGAATTTTTGCAAAAGTATTGAAACAATAGACATTATGTAGCATCATCATACAATTTGCAAATTATCCTACATCAGGTTTTGTCGCACTGACCTTGATACTGGCGATTTCGATTTTGTTCAAAGTAGCAGCGACTTCCGCCATGTCCTCCTCGCCGAGTGCATCTGAAAGGTCACAGCAAGAATCCCCGAATATGTCGAGGTCGGATTTCGCTCTGTCTACAATAGCCACATCTGCAAACCCCGCTCGGCGGATTTTCTCTAAATACTCTTCCTCCTCCAAAGCTCCAGCAATACAACCAGCCCAAGATTCCATGTCGGATTTTATCGCCCTTGGGAGATTCTTCGCCACTATGTCAGAGACCATCATCTTGCCACCCGGTTTTAACACGCGAAAGGCTTCGCTGAAAACTTTGTCCTTATCGGGGGATAGATTGATGACACAGTTTGAGATAATCAGGCTGACACTGTTGTTTTCGATGGGCATTGCTTCCATCTCGCCGAGACGGAATTCGACATTATCTGCCCCCATCTTTGCCGCGTTTTGCCGCGCTTTTTCAATCATTTGAGGCGTCATGTCAAGCCCGATAGCTTTGCCTTTAGGACCGACCCGCTTCGCAGCCAACAACACATCGATACCAGCTCCTGAACCGAGGTCGAGTACAACATCGCCTTCATTGATTTCAGCTAAAGCCAGCGGGTTGCCGCAGCCAAAAGAATTCTCAACAGCATCTAGCGGAATTTGAGATATCTGTTCCTCGGTATAACCAAGCTTAGCAAAGTTGCCCTCGAGCGCTTCCTCCATTTCACTTGACTCACAACAGTTGTCGCGAGCGCAGCAAGACTCTGAACCCTCTTTATTGGCAACCAAAGCAGCATAGTGTTCTCGCACTGCTTTTTTGATTTCTGTCTCCGAAATCACTGCGTTACTGTGATTTGGAAGTTTAGTTGCGGATTTCTTCGTATCCATTTTTTCTCCTTAAAAATCTGCGATTTTAGGCGCCTAACTTTAAGAGCGTGTGTGAAAAATAGCCTTGTTGTAAAATATAATACAACTCGCTGAAAAAGTCAAGAAAAAATTATTTTTTTTTGCTATCTTTGAGGAATTCCTATGCATTGCTACAGTTATTATCAACAATTATTAATGAATTTTAAACTCTTCGTCGACTAACTTTTTAACAACCTTCTTTTTGTCAGGTAGTTCCCACATTACATTACAATTATTTTCCTGTTCAGTGTACTAGCATCAATACTATATTCTTGCCACAACGCTTTCAAATTATGCTATACTAAACATCTCTCACCTACGATAGTTGAAGTATTGTTATATTGAGGAGGAATATCTGGATTTGAAGGGTAAAGAATTCCCACCATAACAAAGGTTAGATTGCTATACTCTTACCGGTCGACAAGCACCCTTGGATACATTGTCCAATTTTCATGGTAGATTTTCCAACCGCCGGTCGGGTCGTTAATGAACTTCAGGTGCTTGAGACATAATCACGATATCTTCTTCTGCCCTGGTTGCCAACTCCGGTAAATTCTTGCAAAAATTCGACATTAGCTTCCGCATACAGTTGAGTTTCATCTATCTTCAACGACTGTTCTTCGATATCTACTTGGATGTCATCGTAAATTTTGAATAACCGCTTCATTCTATTTCGCAGTTGCTTTTTGGTTAATTTCACTCGTTTGCTTTCCTTACCATCGACAACAGTAACTCGAATAATCTCAGCGTAATCCGCATATCTCTTCATGTACCGCTCCAAATCTTTCTGCTCCCATGCCTCCAGCCAGGCGCCTAACGCCTGTCGAATCCGGAGTTCTGTGTCGAGGCTAGTGCTGCGGCTTTGAGTAACTACTTCCTCTTTTTTCGTGAATTTTGGAATCTCCTCGATTTCTCTCTCTATCTCTTCTTGTCGATAAGCAACTATCTTTAAATTTTTAGTTAGTCCCTTCGGTTTGAGAGTCAGCGAGCAATTATACTCCCTTTGACCGCCAATCTGTTCATTTACCGTTATCTGAATATTGCGAATAACATAAGAATTTTCAACCGAATCTTTCCTCAAGTTGCGCTTTTTAAATTCAGCGGGCTTGACCTTGGCATCTTTACCCAGTATTGCCATACCCTTTTTGAAATCCTCTTCATACTCTACTTTCGCCCTTTTGTCCCAAAGCTTATCGTATTCACTTGCAAGTTTCTGAGGAGGAAGATGTTGCGGATTTTCTACTATCTTTCTCCACTTTTGATAAAAGTCATCAGGATTAGGCTTGATTGACGCAGAAACACCTATAAGCAATACTACTATAACAAAGAAAAGCAACGCTGAGATTATTAAATATCTATATTTCGGATTTCCCCAGGCTTTTTCTATCTCTCCCGCTGTTCTTTTGATAAATTCTTTCATGGATTCCCCAATCCTCTCATCAGTTTTTACCTAATTCTCTGCGTAATCATTGAGTTTTTACCGGCATAGTCTGAAAATCCGTGTCTCTTCGTATCATTTATCGAAAACTGGGAACGCCCTCATAAATTTTCCACGTTTCATGAGAAATTTTCCAATTGGCATCTTCCTTACGGCACCAAAGTTCTCTTATCCAGATGTCATATAATTTCACGTTCCGCTTCTTTTGAGTTATCTTTGAAGGGCGGCTGAATCGATACGTTATCGGCATTCTCTTTGTATTGTAGCGTGTAAATTTCCATTCATCTGGGTTAAATTCACGGGAAAACTCTGTTCCCAATTGCTGCGCCTGAAATTGACTTTTTTGCTTTTCCTGGTTATCTATAATGAAAATTTTATCCACCGTAGCGTCCGCGGTGTAAAATGTGAGATGTTCATCAAACTGTTTTGATTTCCAAGCTTCATACCAACTCATAACGACCGGCTGTACCTCGTCGAGGACTATCATGCTTTCAGCGCCAGATTGAAAAGTTTTCGCTTGGAGTTCGGCGGCGCGTTTTCTGGCTTCAGCAAGAGCGATTTCGCGCGCTTTCGTTCGTTCCAACTCATCAATTTTAACGGTATAATTCTGTGCCCGGGTCGAAGATTTTACCTGGGCTGCCTGCGTCATTTTTTTCGCTTCCGCTGCTTGAGAACGAGCGGCGGATAATTCTTGAGACAATTGGGCAGTGAATTCCTGCGCTCGTTTTTCCGCTTGCCGCTGTCTTAATAACGCCGAGCGCAATTCCGATTGGATTTCCGTCAATTGTTGTTCCAGTTCCGAGACTCTGATTTCAGCCTGTTTCGCTTTCCAATCCGCTCTTTGCTGTTCTGAGAGTTGCATAGCTAGATCTCGTTTATCCGATTCAAGTTGCTCCAACCTGCTCTCAAGTCGCTGAACATCTAATTTTATCTTCGTACTTTCCCGTTCAGCAGCTTGTAAATTACGTCTTATCGCATCGATTTCAGCTTGTTTTTCACGCTTTAAAGCCTCTATCTCTTCATCCATCGCCTCTCGTTGCTGGGCTCGATTCACCGCCAATTCCGCTTCGGACTTTGCCTCTTGGGCGAGACGAAGGGCTTTGAAGCCATCTTTCTCCTCTTTCGCTTTTTTAGCCTCCTCCAACAAGCTTTGGGCATGGCTTAATGTTGTTGGCTCATACTTAGCGGCGCTGGTGAAATAAGCCGCTTGAATCGCAGTCTTAGCATCTGTAATCGAGGTGTCTACATCCTCCACCCGGATATTTCCCAGGCCGCCGCCGCAAGAACTGAAGAAGATTGATAATGATAAAATCATGAAACTAAATAATGCAATACATCCTATTTGATTACGCCTCGATAAATCCATTCCTTCACGAAGCCTGCAAACTACAACGCACGACTTCGTCTTAGCGTCCTCAAACGCAGTGAAGGATTCGAAAGCGGGTCTGTTATGTGTCTGATGTGGATTCATGATTCAAACCTCCCGATATCGCAAGTTGCATCTTAATTATAACATAAATTTGTTAGAAAGATATTATATTTTGATTTCAATTTGCCTAAAATAGTTTAAGGCCAAAACACATATACTGTTGTATTAAGCGATATTCCATATATCAGCCATTGCAAATCCCATCCACATCAACCGATTGCGAAAAAATCCCGATTCTGGATTGGTCATCTCCAGAGGTAGACGGATTGTCGGATAAGTCAACCGCTCACTTTCCGTCCACTGTCGTCGCAAAACAACGCTTAGACATAGCATGACGAATACCATCACAAAAGTAAAACTCGACCATGCTAATATCGGAGATAGCCATGTCCGGATAGTGCGCATATTATAGAGCGATGAACCACCCTCATAATATCCTCTCAATATATCTTTATCGTTGACTGTAAGCCAACCCGGCAGATGTTTCCAGATAACCTCTCTCCACTCATTTTCCGGCGTCGCATACCAATAGGCGTATCCAAACGATGGGATGACTTCGGCCAGCATAAGATTGTTTGAAATAGCTGACGCGATGGAAAGCAGGATGTAAATGACCAAAAGCTCACCGTAAGTGAGCGCCATTTTCGAAAAGCGGGATAGCAAGGCGTTAAACGCCGTCAGTAAAAAGATGGTGAAAATAACATTAGGAAAAGGTACGACATAAGTCAATCGCGCGTACCATGCTACTTCCTGATAAGCGATCCAATAACTATTGAGCGGTATCAAAATAATGGCGATAAGAACCGGGCGCAGTGGAAACTTTTTATTTTTCATCTCTTAGCATAAATATCGTCCAAATCTGAAAGAAGACCAATCCATTGTTGCATCATGTTTTCTTTCTCTAACCCTTTTTATTTGTACACCTCCACAT
>DTYX01000234.1 GCA_012961655.1 Candidatus Poribacteria bacterium | reverse complement strand
AAGATTTCCTATGTAAAGTTTGCTGCCTTGCATTCTAATCTCCTTTTTTAGTTTTTCTCTATCAAATAATATTTCTTTTGGAGATAGAAGCAAGAAAGCAACTTTAACCTCCTAATGGAAACATTATTAAATACGAGAGAACATTCTATAAATTCGTTTCAGAATATTTAGTTGATTGTTCTGACTACCTGTTCAGTATTTGCCAGTCCTCTCATCTAACGAATTGAAATTTCTGACAAATAGAAATCGTTGATGTAACATTGATAATGTAACATTTTTTCTTTGAATCGTCAAGCAAAATAAATTTCTACTAATTTCTTCATGGGGAATTTCTAAACAGTATCGAGAGATGCTCAAAAGTCAATAACCTTCCGAAAAGCTGACTCTTCACTTCGTTCAAAATGACAATCTTAGAGTTGCCTGGACAAATCATCAACCAATTCCTTCGCTTTTTTCAGTTGTGCTGGTTTATTTCGGACCTCGCCTTTCTCGCGCGCATATAAGCCTCCTTTTTCTAAGTTTACAAAATTTCATATACCATATCAACAAAGATTTTGTCACCATCATTATAAATTAGTACATTGACAAAACAACCCAATCATAGTATAATTTGCTAACAAACGTTTTAGTTGAAAAGTTAATCTCTGAGGCGATTCAGAAGCAGACTACTTCCTGGTATCAAACGTTCAGAAAAAAGATGCTAAAAGAGAAACCTGAATTAGCCAATCGAACGAGGGGAGAGATTGTAAAGGAGTTTGACAGGCTATCGAATAAAATAGCGGCAGGGCTTCATTTTGAAACACTGGAAGAGATGGAGCAATTTATGAGGAGGGAAGAATTTGACCCTCGTAGATTCTAATATTCGCGTTTCAGGAGGCAACTATAATGTTAAAATTTTTGACCCTAAGCAGAATATGGATAACAGCAATTTGTGGTATCATTGTCGTATTATTCACATCATGCAAACCAACTATGGCTGTAAATGTAGATAGCGAGATTCAACGAAATTTATTAATCGGTTCAGGAAAAGAGATGCACGGTCGGTTTGTCATCGGCTACGCAAAAATAAGCCATAAGCCGAGCGACATCGACTTTGAAATTGCCCCGGCGTTGGCTGATGAAATAAACTTGCGCACGCGGCTTTCAGCGACAGCGGAATCGACTAAACTCGATTCTGACGCGATATTCGACATGCCGATATTCATTATTACGGGCATGGGAAAGATGCGTTTTACGAATGTTGCACAGTTACATCTGAAAACCTATTTAGCTGAAAAGGGCGGATTTCTGATGGTCGATGCGCGGGATAGCGATTTTCGGCAGAGCATCCTATCGGTGTTGCGCAAACTCTTTCCCGATAAGCCGTTGCAGGATATTAACGCAATCGGTCAGTCTAAAGATAACTGGTATGAGATAAACGGACGGCGTTTTAACGCGGATGTATTGAAACTCGATGGACGCATATCAACGCTCATCCCGCGGCAGATGAGTCGATGGGAATTTCGCTCTTTAGATGTAAATAGTCCGACAGTAGAATTTTGTGTCAACGCTGTAATGTATGCGGTTACGAACTCACCGATGGTCGAACGACATGAGTATACGCCTGTAACTTTGACCGCCTATAAAACCGATGATGGGATTGAGGTAAAAGCCGGCGTCGTTTCTCACAAGGCGAAAGATTTTGGTGTGTTGACATTGACATTAGTGAACTCGGATGGTAACGTCGTCGCTGAATCTCGGAAAGACCTATTCGTTTCAGACAAGCGGGTAGAATACAAGACGCTTTTTCCCAAGCAAACCGATAAATGGCTGGGAAAGTATAGATTGAAATATTTGTGGCAGACCAATCGGTACCAGTATGTGGGCAACGTGAGCATAGGAGAACTGATTGGCGAATTGGACACCCGCTTGCTTGGACAGATGCAATGGTATGCCGGCGGTCCGGCGTCTCTGCGAGTTATCGCGCTCAATCACACAACCCAATCGCCCATCGCTGGCGCTGAGGTCAACGCTAAGGTTGTGATGAAAGTTGAAAATCCCGACGAAGACGTAATCGCTAATTTCTCAGGCAAAACTGATGATAGAGGAACTGTTCAGATGCGCTTTAACGCTCCCGAAGATTTGGAGGGGGAAGCCGAACTGCAAGTGAAAGTCGATTCTCCGATGGGGACTGACGAAATAAAACAGGAAATCTCCATCGTAAAAACGCATAAGATTTTGCTCTCCACCGACAAACCGCTCTATCAGCCCGGACAGACGATTCACATCCGCAGTCTCGCGTTGAACGCGACGACGCTTAAGCCCATCGGAGATTCCCAGATAATCCTCGAAGTTGAAGATTCCAAAGGCAACAAGGTTTTCAAATACGTTGCGGACACCGACAAATTCGGCATCGCAGCGGCGGATTTCAACCTCGCCGATGAAATCAACATGGGACGCTACACCGTCCGCGCCATTCTCGGCAAAGTGATACAGGAAAAGAAGGTAACAGTTGACCGCTATGTGTTGCCTAAATTTAATATAGACTTTAGAACTGACAAGGATTTTTACCGACCAGGCGAGATGGTCAAAGGCGAGTTGCAAGCGGATTACTTCTTCGGCAAGCCCGTGTCGGACGGCAAAGTTACCATCAAGGCGTCGAAATTTGACGTTTCATTCGATGAATTTGCGCGGGTCGAGGGCAAGACGGACAAAAACGGACATTACACTTTTGAGCTGAACTTGCCGGCGCACTTCGTCGGACAACCGTTGGAACAGGGGAATACCTTTGTGATGTTCGACATCTCAGTTATAGATGGCGCGGAACATGAAGAGAAAATCACGCAAAACCGCAGCGTCGTAAAATCGCCCATCACCATCGTAGTTATCCCCGAAAGCGGCGACATCGTGCCGAACGTCGAGAATATCATCTATGTGATGACGACCTACCCCGACGGCAAACCAGCGAAAACAACCATCGAAGTTCAGAACCCTCACCCCAGCCCTCTCCCAGAGGGAGAGGAATCTCAAAAATTGAAAAGTCGGACGGATTCCTTAGGCGTGGCGACGTTCCGAATTAAACCTCAGACGAACACTCTGTCTCTCAAAATTACAGCCGTTGACAAACAAGGCAATCGCGCCGAGCGGGTTGAGGATTTTCAAGCTGAAGCTGAAAATACGCTGTTGCTCAGGACGAATGAAGCGCTCTACAAAGTGGGGGATGTCATCCATGTTCAAGTATTCAGCGCGAAGAGGGGCGGGTCTGTTTATATCGACGTGATAAAATCGAAGCAGACAATCCTCACCAAATCCTTGGAAGTTAAAAACGGCAGAGGTTCAGTGGATATCCACCTTTCCGAAAACGATTTCGGCACGTTGGAACTGCATGCGTATCAGATTACCAGTGGGTCGAATATCATCCGTGATACGCGCATAGTTTACGTCGATTCCGCTGACGATTTGAACATCGGCATCACAGCGAGCAAGCAAGTTTATCTGCCAGGCGAAGAAGCGCAGTTGGATTTTTCTGCTACCGACCGAGAAGGACATCCGGTGCTCGCGGCTCTGGGCATTCAAGTCGTGGACGAGAGCGTGTTCGCTTTGCAGGAGATGCAGCCGGGCTTGGAAAAAGTGTATTTCACGTTGGAGAAGGAATTGCTGAAGCCCAAATACGAAGTGCATGGCTACACGATGGACTCGATTGTTATGGATGCCCTCGCTTCGGCCTTCTCCCAAAGGGAGAGGGAGAATAGGGCAGAGAGGCGTCGGACAGCGGCGAAGGTACTGCTGGCGTCAATTGAACAAGTGCGCGGCGAATACAGTCTCAACCTGCGTACCTACGAGCGGAAAGAACAGCAGTATAAAGAAGAATTGCAGGCAAAAGTTTCAACTCGAGCCGATGCTATCGCCGAAGCGATGAAAAAATATTTCGAAAAGACGAAGCGTCCGATTGAATCGCAAAATCCACTGCAAACGCTCGTGGACGAGGGATTCCTAAAGCCCGCGGACATTACCGACCCATGGGGCGCGCCGCTCATAATCACCCGTGAAGGATTGCATAGCCTCGGACCAGATGGGCTGTTGAATACTGGTGATGATGTTACCGTGTGGCGTGATTTTTTCAGGTCTGGATTTCGACATCCACTTTTGAAACTCAGTGACAACGCGCGACAAGGTATTGAGGTATTCATGGCGCGAGGAGTAATGGAGGCTGGGATAAGGCCGCGAGCGCCGGTTGTGAAAACAGTTCCTGCCCCCGTAGTTGCCACAAGCGCCAAACTCGCAGAAGCGGAAAGCGCTTCAATAGAAGAAGCGCCGCGCATCCGACGATACTTCCCCGAAACTCTGTTGGTAACCCCCGCGCTCATCACAGACGAAAAAGGCAAAGCGACGCTTTCAATTCCGATGGCGGATTCAATTACGACATGGCGTCTGACGAGCATGGCGTCTTCTCTGAACGGACAGTTGGGCAGCGCAACGGCGGGCATCCGCGTGTTTCAAGATTTCTTCATCGACATCGACCTGCCCGTGAGCTTGACTCAAAACGACGAAGTCTCTATCCCCATCGCCATATACAACTACTTGCCATCCAAGCAGAATATTCGACTTGAACTGACACAAGAACCCTGGTTTGAACTGGTCGAAGAATCCGCGGAACGTCAAATAACGTTGCAGAAAGACCAGGTCAGCGTGGTGTACTATCGCCTGAAAGTCAAGGATATCGGCTGGCACAAGTTGACGATGCACGCGTATGGAGATAAGATGAGCGATGCGATTTTAAGGCAGATTGAAGTCATCCCCGACGGCAAAGAATTTCATGTATCGCAGAGCGATAGGCTCGAAAGCGATGTCGAACGGAAAATTGAAATTCCCGTCGCCGCCATCGACGGCGCGAGCAAAGTACTGGTCAAGGTATATCCAGGCGTGTTCAGTCAGGTGATGGAAGGTTTGGAAAATATCCTAAGGATGCCATTCGGCTGTTTCGAGCAGACGACTGCTACGACATATCCGAACATCCTCGCGTTAGAATACATGAAGGTGACGAAACAGACCACACCCGAAATTCAGATGAAAGCCGAAGAATACATCAATCTCGGCTATCAACGTCTGTTGAGCTTTGAGGTAGAGGGAGGCGGATTTTCATGGTTCGGCAACGCGCCGGCGAATCAAGTTTTGACAGCTTACGGATTGATGGAATTCCACGATATGGCGCGGGTACACGAAGTTGACCCGAAGGTAATCGAACGAACTCAAAATTGGCTGATTTCTCGACAGCAAGCCGATGGTTCGTGGGAACCCGACAAATCGTATCTGCACCAGGAGAGTTGGGGACGGATTCAAAACTCCAAGCTGTTGCCGACGTCATATATCATCTGGGCGCTGCTGGAAAGCTTCGATGGCAATCCACACCAACAGAACATAAAAAAGGGCGTCGGTTACATCCGCGCGCATCTCGCTGAAGCCGATGATGCGTATACCCTCGCCATCATCGCCAACGCGCTCGTCCGATTTGATAGAAACAACGCCAGCACCCATGAAGTGATGGAAAAGCTCAAGAACATGGCAATCGAAGACGAAGACACCGCCCACTGGGAATCGAAGATTTCCACCATCACCCACTCACACGGAAATTCGGCAGATATCGAAACGACGGCGATGGCCGTGCAAGCGCTGCTCAAATACGGAAAATATAGTCTTTTGACCAAGAAAGCCTTGACTTATCTCATCCGCCAAAAAGACAGCAACGGCACATGGCGCGGCACACAGGCGACCATTCTCGCTCTGAAAACTTTATTGATGTCCGTCGGAAGCGCAACCGAAGAGGTTGACGCCACGGTGAGAATCCTCATCAACAGCGCCGAAGCGGAACGTCTGCGGATTACTCCGGAAAACAGCGATGTCATGCGGTTGGTCGATTTGGGACAGCAGACCATCGAAGGCGTTAATACCGTCCAATTGAAGCTCGAAGGCGAAGGCGGTCTGATGTATCAGGTCGTGGGCAAATTCTACATGCCCTGGGAAACGGGCGAAAAACCCGCAACCGAACCGCTGAGTATTGAAGTCGTCTACGACAAGCGCGAACTGGAAAAAGACGACTTGATTACCTGCAATGTAACGGTTGTCAACAACAAGCCAGCTACTGCAAACATGGTCATCGTCGACCTTGGCGTGCCGCCCGGTTTTGAAGTCCAAACGGACGGTCTAACGGAATTGGTGAAGAGTGGAACAATCGAGAAATTCAGCCTCACCGGCCGCCAGATAATCATCTACTTCGACAAATTGATGCCGAAACAACCCGTTAAACTAGAATACCGCATGCGCGCTAAGTTACCCATCAAAGCGAAAACGCGAGTTTCAAGGATATATGAATATTACAACCCTGAAGTGGAAAGTTTTGCTGAGCCGGTAGAGTTGGTCGTAACGGAGTAAGATTATAAAACTTCATCGAATTTTCGGTGGTCACCATTTATTACTTCGATTTTGCGGTTCTTTGGTAAACTTTTTTGCCCTGAAACTCTTCCACCTGAATTCAACCCAGAGATAGCGGAATTGACCTATTTCAAAGGCAGATTTCCCATCTT
>DTYX01000233.1 GCA_012961655.1 Candidatus Poribacteria bacterium | reverse complement strand
GGCTGAAGATTTTGCCTAAATATCAGAACTTATTTAACAATGCACTACATCGAACGCTTCTAAACTTTGATACCAAGCTCCTGCCGCGTGAAATGAATAGGCCGGAATCGCCGGGTCTCTGACAAACCACTCCTCGATAAATTGAGTTAATGATATGTCATCATGTTTCCTCTATGCTACGTTTAGAGCGTAGAATTACTAGTGGTAGATAATACCAACCCAACTGATTCATAAAAAAGAATCAGATTGGGGTCTTCTGGGGAACCTCAGATAAAAGGTAAATTGTAATACTGAAAATTAAGAGATTTTCGGATTCATTAAGGAGGACGACATGGAAAAATATCGTGCCGGAATTATCGGATTGGGATGGATGGGGTTGCTCTACGACCTGGCGCCGCGCATCAGCGCTCGATTCAACGTCGATGATGTTGAGCGTCCCACGCCTGCGTTGAACATCCATCGAAAGTTCCACTACCACGAGCATCCCGGTTCGGAGGGACTCCCCAGTACCTATGCCGAGGCGTTGTGGTACCGAGCGGAAGTGGAATTGGTCGCGGGTGCAGACCGCGACCGGAAACGTCTGAAGGCTCTCGCAGAACGCTACGGTGTCGAGACTCTCTACACCGACGCAGCCGAGATGCTCTGCCAGGAGAAACTCGACATCGTCGCTATTGCCACTAACACCAAGGGCCGCGCTGAGTTGACCTGCCTGGCTGTCGAGTGTGGCGCGAAGGGCATTATGACGGAAAAACCCATGGCACACACACTTGAAGAGGCGGATCAGATGGTCAAGACATGCGCTGACGCCGGTGTTCCTCTGTGCTGCGGCGCTATCACTACAACGCACCCTTCCTTTGGCAAGGCCAAGGAGCTAGTGAAAAGGGGCGCTATAGGTGACATCATCTCCATTGAGGCTAGCAGCCCCGCCGCACAGCACCAGAATTGGTCATACTTTGTAGAGAGCGCTCCCGCCTGGGTAATAGGCATAGGCGATGAGCCGCGTCGTTCATCCGGCAGTGATGAGTTCACCGGTCAGGGACTCATGGTGACAAGAGACGGCAAGATGGTTCATTTCAGGAAGGGCGCTCCTGGGGTGCGACTGAGCGGCAGCGCTGGTGAGATAGTTTTCGACCACTCCATCGGATGGCGTCTGTGGCAGGAGCTTGATTCTCCCGCAGGGAGACGACGGGTGGAGATGCCGTGGCCGGCGCCGCAGTATGTCCCGCCTTACGGGGCTGTCTATGGACTCGCCGACATCTTCGACTGCCTGGCCGGCAAGTTGGATGAGCCGAAAAATTCAGGCCGACGCGTTGCTATCGCACTGGAAGTTGAAATAGCGCTCAAGCAATCCTCAGCACAGGGAGGAAGGCGCATTAATCTGCCGCTTAAAGACCGCTCATTGGGACTCAACTATGACTGGTTTCGGTAGGAGTGATGCACGCAGCCTATGAACCGGAAGGAATGTTACAATCATACTGTTCAGTCCAATTTTGACAGAGTACTATACGAGTTGTGATATACTTCTCGGTAGCCCTGCCAACTGAACAGAAACGACCACGGAAGGATAATTTTTTCATTTACCCTCTCAATAACAAGGAGAAAGAAAATGACACGCGAAGAACTCAAGAAATTGATAGTGGGACCAATTGCTACGGTTCCCACGCCGTTTGATGACGATTTTGAAGTTGACTTTGGTATAATGGCCTCCGCCACCCAATTCTGGGTGGATAGTGGTCTGGTGACCGGCAAGGCGGTAATCAAAGTGGCGGCTGCGATGGGCGAAGGGCCTATGCTAAGCGATGCTGAGTGGCCCCATCTCCTGCGGACAGTAGTGCAGGCTGCGGGTGGGAAAGCTGCCATTGTGTGCGGCATTCACTATAAAGATACCAAGCGTAGCATTGAAGATGCCAAACGAGCCCAAGACCTAGGAGCAATTGGACTGCAGATTTCTCCGCCCATCTTTAATAATCCAACTCAGGATGACATTCTGCGTTACTACGAGGACATCTCCAACGCCATTGACATCGGGATTCTGGTCTATAACACTTGGTGGCTTTCTGGCGGCAATGTTCTCCCAGATACACTGCTAAAAATGGCGGACTTTGAGCATGTAGTGTCTGTTAAGTGGAGCGCGCCAGAGGACCAGGACTATGAGGAGATGCGCAAATTTGCCGACATTTTCACTGTTATCGACAACAGCAGTCAGCCGGTGCGCTGTTACAAACTGGGCGGGCGGGGATATATCAATCTTACAGCCGAAGTCTACCCACCGCATGACTTGCGCATCTGGGAGTTGATAGAAAGTCATCAGTACGATGAAGCCCAGGCGATGTTTGATAAAGTGAATGTCCCTTTGCGCGAATTGTATGCCAAGCAGATATCGGGCGGGCAGGCCAGGTTGAAAAAAGGTATGATGGCTCTCATGGGTATGCCCATGGGCGCTTCTCGTCCGCCGTCACTACCGTTAAGTGAGGATGAAATAGCCGAGTTGCGCCAAGTTTTGCTCAGCTTCGGCTGGCCGGTCAAATAGTAAGCATGAACCGAAAAAAGGTTCATGCAACTGACCGTAATGCGGGGGATGTGTGTCGAGCAGCATACGGACAGTCCTATTTATCGAGAAATTCAGATGAACCGATTTATATCCACACATAGATTAATTAGCAAAAAAAGTTTATATATTCCCGCTATTACCATTGTGGCCCTCTCGTTGACCTTGACTTTTGTCGTTGCTATTTCGCTCTATCGCAATATTCACCGGGAACGGCTACATCTGAGGGAACTGCTCGAACGTGAAGGCATTGCGCTTGTCTATGTATTTTCCGCGCTGATACGCTCAAAAATGATATTCCAGGATTCATATCAGGAACAATTTCAACAACTAGCGCAGGAAGTCTCAAGAAATCCGCAGATTGCTTACATAGCCTTATTAAATTCGCAAGGAGAAGTTATTGCCCACAGCGGTTTAAATGAGAACATCGCCTTTATTGAAACTTATAGTTTGCCTCAAGCAGACGGAACTTTGACAATGCTAAAAGAGGAGGAACATATATTTGAGTTAATAGCGGAATTTCAGATAATGAAAGCGCCAAAAAGTTTCATCTTACTCGGTTTAAAGACGACAGATATTGAACAGGCTCATTTAGGAGATTTAAAACACACTATTCTGATGGCAGTAATGCTCCTGTTGATTGGTTCTGCGTCGCTCTATTTTATCGTGGTTGTGCAAAACTATTATCTCGTAGACCGGACGTTGAACCAGATGAGAACTTACACTCAGCATATCGTTTCAAGCATGCCCAACGGGTTAATTTCGCTAGATGAAAACGGGTATATCACCACCTTCAACAAAGCGGCTGCGGAGATGCTTTCCCTTTCTCCCTCTTCTGTCAAAGGACAGCATTTTAGTAAGATATTTAAGGCGAACGCCGAGGAGATTGAATCGGTGCTCAAAGGCGGTGTCGCAATTATCGAACAGGAAATCCGATATACACAACAATCCGGTGAGATAATAATACCATTGAGCCTGAGCGCTACGCAACTTTTAGATGATAGCGGCAATCTGTTGGGCGCGATTATTTTATTGCGCGATTTGCGCGAGGTCAAAGAACTCCAGGCGAGAGCGCAAAGAGCAGAGCATTTAGCATCGATAGGGCGTTTAGCGTCGATAGTGGCGCATGAGATTCGCAATCCGCTGTCATCCATTCGCGGTTTTACGCAATATTTCGCCGCCCAGTTTCGCGATGAAACTGACGAACATAAGTATACCAAAGTTATGATAAATGAAATCGACCGCTTAAATCGAATCATCGAAGAGTTGCTCGATTATTCTCGGCCGCTTACCCTCGACCGACGAGAAACATCCGTCCAAACTATCCTCAACCATACAATACAATTGATACAAAATGACGCCGACGGACAAGGCGTTCGGATTGCCCCTGAATTTCCCGCGGATATGCCGCTTATCTGGGTGGATTCGGAGAGAATTACGCAAGCGTTGCTGAACGTGTGTCTCAATTCCATCGCCGCTATGGAGAACGGCGGTACGTTGACTATGACCGCCCAAATGGGCAGAGACGGTGATACAGTTGAGATTGTCATCGCGGATACCGGCAGCGGTATTGCCGAAGAAGATCTGCCGAAGGTGTTTGACCCATTTTTTACCACCAAATCGAGCGGTACGGGTTTAGGACTTGCTGTTGTGCGCAAGATTATTGACTATCATGAAGGCTCTATTTCAATCAAGAGTCGATTGGGGCAAGGCACAACGGTAACGATTGACTTGCCCATGCAAAATTAGCGCTTAACATTTTGGAGTGTGAATGTAAAAATGAAACCGAAGAAAATCTTAATTGTCGATGACGACGAAGCGCACCGGATGATGTTGAAAGCAAACTTGTCTAAGGAAGGATATCAGTTGTCTGAAGCCGGTGACGGACTCTCCGCCGTACAAGCGGTACGCGAAGATTTTTTTGATTTAATCTTGATGGATATCAGAATGCCCCAAAAAAGCGGTATTGAAGCGCTCAAAGAGATAAAGGAGATTAGCCCTTCTATTCCGGTGCTGCTGATAACCGCGTATGCGGAACTACAAACAGCCATCGAGGCTGTGAAATTGGGGGCTGAAGATTATATCCAAAAGCCCATCGACGCGGAGAAACTGAAAGTGACTGTTGCCAATCTGCTGACACTTAACGCTCTGAAACAGGAGAATGAGCTGCTCAAAGAACGCTTGGGGAGAACTTTCTCGCCCTCGGAAATTATCGGCAAAAGCCCAAAGATGCAGGAGTTATATCGCAATGTCGCCATGATTGCCCCAACGGACGCCACCGTGTTGATTCAGGGTGAAAGCGGCACAGGGAAGGAATTAATCGCTGATCTAATTCACCAAAACAGTGGGCGTACTGACGGAGCATTCGTAAAGGTAAATTGTACCGTGTTGCCTGATACCTTGTTGGAAAGCGAACTTTTTGGCTATGAGCGCGGCGCCTTCACCGGAGCGTATCAACGCAAGCAAGGACGGTTTGAGCTCGCTGATGGCGGAAGCATCTTTTTAGATGAAATCGGCGATATGAACCCATCGGTACAGGCGAAATTGTTACGGGTGTTGCAAGAGCAGAAATTTGAACGCTTGGGCGGTACAAAAACTATCACCGTTGATGTCCGGATTATCGCTGCGACAAATAAGGATTTGGAAGCGGAAGTAAAGGAGGGCAACTTTCGAGATGACCTGTTTTATCGGCTGAATGTAGTGCCTATCACAGTTCCGCCGTTGAGGGAACGGAAAGAGGATATCCCTCTATTGGCGGAGCATTTTTTAAAGTATTACGCCGAAAAAAATCACCGTCCGGTCAAAGGTCTTCTCCCCCGCACCTTGGACTTATTGATGCGTTACGATTGGCCTGGAAATGTGCGAGAATTGGAAAACGCCATGGAACGCGCCGTTATAATCGCCCGCGCCGAACAATTGACCCCAGCGGATTTGCCCCTCAACATTCAAGCATTAGCGGATGATTTACAAACCCTTGAAACGGGCGTTATACCTGGACGAACAATCAAAGAGGTAGAACGCGATCTTATTATAAAAACATTAGAGCAAACGGGAGGCAACCGCACACACGCTGCAAAAACCCTCGGCATTACTCGCAAAACTCTACAAAATAAACTCAAAGAGTACCAAATTGATTGAGAACTCCACCTCTAAGCAAAAAACTTGCGTTAATCTTAATTTTTTCTCATGGGGAATTTCTGCACCAAATTATCAATGTGAAAGTGTAAAAAAATTACTCAGAAATGGCTCTTTAAGTGCGTAATATTTATGCGATTATTTGCTAAACCAACTTCCCTCTTTCTCCGTTGTTACCACTAGTTTTTTAATGTTTTCAAAATTAAAAATTAGAAACCGAAAATTATAAAATGGAGGTCACAAAAATGACACGTTTTACGATAGTAGTAATCAGTTTTATTAGTCTGATGTTTACAAGTCTAAGTTATGCCAGAATTGACCCCAAAACCATTACGGGAATGTGGCTGTTTGATGAAGGAAAGGGCAATGCTGCTAAGGACTCTTCCGAAAATGGTAATGATGGGAAGCTTATGAGCGGCCCCAAATGGGTTAATGGTAAATTTGGCGAAGCCTTAGAGTTTAATGGCGCAACTACTTATGTTGATTGCGGGAATGGGGCGAGTTTGGATTTGACTAAAGCAATCACGGTTTTGGCTTGGGTACAATTTGATGGACTTGATTACAAAAACTCAGCGGGAAAATTACTTACTATCGCAGCAAAAGGGTATCCTGATGCTCTTGCACCACATGCGGGATGGTGGTTCTCCTACGACAATAGAAACAACCGTAAAAGCTTTCCATATACTTGTTTCGGTAATAAAAAAGGTGGATGGGCGGGTGGTGGGAATAACTTCTCTGGATATGAGTTTGTCTTTGACGACGGAAAGTGGTATCATTTAGCAATCACAGTCGGAAAATCAATTGCAGCGTTGTATATAGATGGGACTCAACTTGGCGCCGATAAGCCGTTAGTAAATCTTGTTTTATCAGATATCAGCAGGAATCTCACCATAGGCAGCGCTGGCACCAGTTGGTATTTTGACGGCATCATCGACGAAGTCGCCGTTTTCAACGTAGCTCTATCTGAGAATGATATTGGAAGCATTATGACAAAAGGGCTTGAGGAAGCAACTGGAATGACTGCCGTTTCCCCATCCGGCAAACTCACCACCACCTGGGGAGACATCAAGCAATAATAGTCCAGTAACTATATCCCGATACCCCGCGTCGAAGCCGCTTAAGGATATGCTCACTATCATGAGTTAGTTAAAGTTTTGGGTGGAACATCACATCCGGAAAAAGTTGTCTGGCTGAAACACACTGCAAGGACAAGCTTCAGACTCCTCGTCATGGTCATCATGGTGGGTCATAAGAACACATGGATTCTATAATTAACAAAAATGAGCTCCCCGCAGATGTTTTTTTATTCGGGGAGCTTGTTTTTTGAATCCACAGGCTTAGTGCTTAAATTATTTTGACAATTATGTATCACAAATTTTTAACTCTTTTCGTCTCAGAAATCCCTTTCTGAAATAGTGCTATTCTTCAAAGGGAATAGATTCCTAAGTAGACGATTCTGATTTTCGTCTAGGTTAACTCTATCCTTATGTGAATCTTTGAAGCTATCCCATTCAGTTTTGAAAAATTCCGTGGGTTTTGGTGGAAGATGGCAAGAAGCGCATTTAGACCGCAAAAGGTTTTCTTGAGGAGTTATAGGATTTTTTGTGGCGCATCCTAAAGTGATACTGATAAATGTAAGAATGATTATTGTTAAACAGACGTTCCTCACGATTTACCTCTTTGCATTCAATGTATTACTGAAGTTATAGGTTAGGCGTAGGGGATATGCCTACACCTAACCTTAAATTTAGAAGAATATTCCCACCAAACTCCGCATCATAAGGTGGCTATGTTCGTCATGAATTTTGGTGATTTGTGGGAGAACGCTCAGAGTCCACCATACTTTCTCCCCAGCTAAAGATATAGTTGGACCGGCGAAAAAAGCGGAGTGTTCCATCTCTCCTTCGACTATCTCTATGTGGTTCCAAAATTCCAAACCGACTGAGAGACGAGGGGAAAACTGATAGCCAATCCCAAAAGATGGATTGATGATAAATTCCACCTCTATCTCTTCCGCTTCCTTCTCCAGTTCCTGTTCCAGAGTTAAGTTGAAAGAGAGGAAGGATTTCTTGATGTTCTTTGCGAGGATTAACTTCTCCTCGAACTCTATCTCGCCGGGTTTCTGTATGAATTCGAGATAGATTAGCGGGTCGAGGAGGTAAAGTCCCTGTTCGCCGAACTTATAGCGTCCTCTCACTTTGTATCCGTTGTATTTAAGCAGGCTGTCTGGCTCCTGCTTAAACATCTGATAAAATCCCTTGGTTAAAAAGCATTTTTGCATGAGAAATTGAACCTTCAATATCCTCTTTATAAAGCTCTTTATCAAACATAATTGAAGCATTAAACTGATCTAAAAGGCTAGAGGAAACTTTATTAAATCTACCAGACCACAATTTAGCCATTATTCACCTCTTTTTTAGAGGTATTTTATCAAAAAAAGATAAAATTAATCACTACAAGCGGGTACATTTCCACTATCTAAAGCATATTTTACAAAAAAGTCTAGCATATGCTTACTTTTTTTCTTAAATCTTTCACTATTAATATATTTTAATGCTTTATTATCATTTCTATGAAGATCTTTTAAAATTTTACCATTATTTGAAAAAACAACTTTCCACTCTTCCATCGTTTTTAATTTTGCTATTTTTGCACCATTTCCATGACAAGATTTACACTTTTTCATATACTCCTTTTGACCTTTGTATACAGAAGAGTGTAAATCTGATAGAAAAATTAGAGATGTAAATAAATATACAATAATTAAAAGCTTCATAGCATTACCTTTATAAGATAAATAATATTTATATTATAATATAAAATATTATAAATTAATAAAAAATATTTACACTTATAATTTTAATAAGATATGAAGCTTTT
>DTYX01000232.1 GCA_012961655.1 Candidatus Poribacteria bacterium | reverse complement strand
CCTATCGCCTTACCGCTGTGGTTGGTGGCTACATAAGTTAATCTACAGCTATCATTTTCAACATCTGTCGCGCTGTTTAGCTCAAGAGATATCATTGGGGCTTGTTTGGCGGGGGTGTCTTCAGATTGCGCAACCGCTGTGGTTGCTACGGCAAAACTGGTTACGGACATCAGGCACAGCAGTTTTTTTAAGATAGGTAAGGGCATACTTGTTCTTTCAATAGACTAAAGATAAGGGGATTTGGCCCATGGTTTGGCAAACTGTCAACTATATAATTACCGAAATGCGCCGATTATCCATGGTTTAACGGTTCTGCTACGGCGCTGTATTTTTTGGCTGTTGGGAACAGCGGGCTTATACGCGTTTGTGTAACTATTTTCTGCAAGTGCTTCGTTGTATGGAGTGAGTATTTGCGACAACGGGCGTTGAGAAGTGGGAGATTCGGGGGCGTTTTTAGTGGAAATCTGTAGGGTAACAGCCGAATTTTTTGCGTCTAACCTATTTTCGTCTACTAGCGTGGCTATGTATGCTGGACGTTTAGATGGACGAGCAGAAGACAATACCGAAGTGGTGTTAGGTTCGGCGCGTTTTGCAACTGTGACCGTCATTGGCGCGACCAAGGGCCGTTTTATAGGCGAGGCATAATTGGTTTCAGATTCAGAGACAAAAGCAGGGGCCGCCAATGCAGAAATGGCCGCCTTTTCAATATTTGTATCTTGCAAGGAATGCGCAACTGACAAAGCATAGGATGCACCAACAGATACAACGCTTAAACCTAGGAAAATAACAATTTTATATTGCATTTCAGTCGCCTTGAATTATTACTTGATAACCAATTTATCTAGAGCCTATAACAGATTTCAGGCTCTTTTACAACTAATAGGTGCGGGGGGGCTGTTTTTGTCGTATTCCAAAGGGTGCGGTGTATAATTGGCACATGAAATCACACGTTATGATGACTTATGAATACCTTTACGGTTTAATTCGGACGCTGTTTTTGTCCCTTGGGGTTCTTTTGGGAATGCAAGGTGCGGCACGAGCAGAGTTTTCTGTATGTAATCAATCATTTGATGTGATGAATGTTGCAGTAGGGCGGTTGCACCATGATAAGTTCCGCACACAAGGTTGGTGGAAGATTGGCCCAAACCAATGCGCTAGTGTTATCCAGGACCCGCTGAAATCGCGATATGTGTATGTTTTTGCAAAAGATGTCTTTGGCAAAGAATTGCTGAACGGAAGCGTGCCGATGTGTATTTCCCCTAATTATTTTGTAATTGACGGTGAAATGGATTGTCTGGTTCGTGGGTTTTTACTCGCTAAATTCATTGAAGTTGATACGCATAAAACGCAACGGTGGACAATTTTCATAACCGGCCAGCCCAACTGATATTCTATAAGTGACAATATGCGTAATAGGACTCGAACCTTAATGGGTGATGCGTTATTCTGCTATAAGTAACCATTATTCTTATCTGGATAACATATGCCAAAAATACTGCATATATGTATGATGCTTTTATGCCTAACAGCGCCAATTGCTGCCCAAGAACGGCTGGCAATTGTTATCGGCAATGGCGCTTATCAAGATGTACCCTTGTCCAAACCGGCGGGTAACGCGATTACTGTATCGCATAGTTTGCTTGGACTCGGATTTGATGTGATCCGGCTGGAGGATGCAAATGCGCAAGCATACCAGTTTGATAATCGCAAGGCCGATACTGTCATCATCTATTTCTCGGGTAAGGTTTCTACGGTCGATAAAAAGACCGTTTTATTGTCTGTAGGACAGAACCAAAAAGATGATCCAAGCGGCTGGCATTTAAATGATTTGGTGTCTGGATTTATGGATGCTGGTTCCAAACGGGTTCTGGTTTTTCTGGATATCTGCCACAATGAACTGCAGCCAAGTAAACTCGAGGCACTGTCGGCGCTTGAAATTGACAATGTATTTCAAGCCCAAGCCATAAAGCCGGGAACCACATGTTCCACGGTAAAAGAAACATCTCCTGACTTTACCCAGCAATTAATCAAAGCTTTGTTAACGCCTAACGTTCCATTATCCAAAGCGTTTCAGGACACTGATGCGATCTGGGTAACCTCTTCATTGTCGCAGCCGTATATTTTGCGACATGCCGATGAGCGAATCAAAGGCCTGACATCTGCAGATATAGAAATGCTGGACCGCTTATCCGATAAAGATCGCAAAAAAATGCTGTCACTTTGGCGCCAAGCCGGGATTATCCAAGATAACAGTGCTGGCCTTGATACCCCACTTTCAACTGTTGTTATCCCGAAAATTAGAAAAACAACGATATTATTTACTGCGCCAGTTCAGCCCATAAACATTGCATCACCATTAAAACCTGTTGCCAATATTGTGTTGGCCAAACATGAACCACATGCAGTGGGTGGCGTCCGTATTTTTACAGCTGTGGCTAGCTCAACAAACCCCGCAAGACAGGTTCAGTCGACCAAGGCAGGCCTGCCCAAGCCATCTATTATCGTCGGGGATATTAAATCGGCCAATGCCTCATTTAATGCCACCGAAATTGGTGGAGCTTTATCAGGAACAGAGATTGGCGGCACTGGGTTTAAGGCACGGCAAAAGCTGCGAAAAGAAGATCCCGAAATGTTTGAGAAGCTGTTAATCGGCGGTGCTTTTGATCCATTGCCAGAAATGTTACCTGCTGCCATTCAAACAGAATTGGCGCGTATGGGGTGTTATGCTTCCAGAGTTGATGGGATTTGGGGCAATGGTTCGCGTGCTGCGGTTGATAGGTATTATGAACGTCTGGGTACTGAGGCACCTACACGTAAACCAGAGATAAGTTTATTCCACCAAATCTTGCGCAAAGATAGTGTGGTTTGCTATGTCAGTAGAACGCAAACTAGAAGCACACGTGTTTCTTCCAGCACGCGCAGATCGACAAGAGCTGGCAGTAACAGAACTAGAACGCAAAGAACAAAACCCAGAACCGCAGCAAAACCCGCTGCATCCACAGGACCGCGCACCATCAAACGCACTATGAATGCTTCCGGTGTTTTCCGCTAAGAGTATGTGAATTGGATGCAAATTGATCCCCAGTTTCAACAATCGCGCGACCGCGCTAGAAAACGCCGCAACAGGCGAGTTGCAAAACGTTTGGTGGTTTTTGGGTTCATACCTGCATCCTTGATCCTGTCTGCTATCATTGCCTTTACAGACCTGAGCCAAAAACTCTTTTCCTCTGGAGAGGATGATTTCACCTTAGTTCAAATGGAAAGCGATATAATCGTTGCACCTGTGACCACTGCAAGCGGGTTTATAGATATTTCTGGCGACCCAATAATATTACGTTTTGAAGTTGATGCATCCAAAGCCCACATGAAATTATTTTCAGGGCCAGTTACGCTGGATATGTCACGTTTTGGCCCGCTTAAATCTGACCGCCTGATGATGATACGCGATGATTTATTTGTTCAGGAACGAAGGCTGGTAACGGCCCTACCGTCAACCCGTGAAGATTTCGCGCTGTTTCAGGCCCAACGAAGTCGCTCTCTTACCCCGCCTATTACACCTGTTGATCCTTTGGTCCAAGAAGGGGCGGTAACCGACGTTGAGTTGGGTAACTTAACAGAAAGCTATGGCGATATATTGGAAACCGAGACGGCGGATAGGGATGTTCTGGTCGAAAAAAACGAAATCAAAAATAACACCAGTATAACCTATATTAAACCCGAAGCCGTGCGAAGCCATTTATATGAAGACATAATTGTTATCACGGAAACTACGCGCAACTTTGTTGAAATATTGCAAAGTAACGGGTTTTCCAAGTTGGCAGCAAAAGAGCTGAGCCAAAGTATTGCAGTGCTGCTTCCTGTTGATTCTGACCTTGCGATAGGGTCGATCATAGCTTTGCGCATTAAGCCATCCGAGGATGACCCAAAATTACTACAGATGTCGCTATATGCACCCACAAGCTATATCGGCTCAATTGCAAAAATTAATGAAACCAAATTTGTTTCATCGGCCGATCCTTGGTTTGAAGATGATCTTCTGGCATTATCAACTGTTGCAGGCCTTGAGGATACATCCGGCACAAGGGAATACCGTCTTTTAGATTCTCTTTACAGTGCCTTGATACGTAATGGGGTTCCAACAACTTTGGTTGGCGAAATTGTTGTTATGATGTCTCAGGCGCATGATCTGGATAGCCTTGCCCGTGCGGGGGATAAGCTGACATT
>DTYX01000231.1 GCA_012961655.1 Candidatus Poribacteria bacterium | reverse complement strand
TTTTCACCAGCAGGGCCAATACAAGTGAGGCGGACATCCGAACCATATTCAGCTTTGAGCATATCATCCGTTTCATTGGAATCCTTGCCCCAAAGCCCGCTAGCATCTATCAATTGCGCTTTCCCTTCATTGATGAAAAGGTAAACGGGTTTCTCGGATATCCCACTGAATAAAACGCCATCATAGCCAGCAAACTTCAACGCCGGTCCGAAATATCCACCAGAGTTGGCATCACCCCAACTATGCGTCAAAGGCGATTTACACACGACAACATATCGAGAACCTATCAACGCGGGCGTACCAGTTAGTGGTCCGGTAAGAAATCCTAAAATGTTTTCAGGACCCATTGGGTCAATACCCGGCTTCATACGGTCGTAAAGAATCTTTGCTCCGACCCCATAACCGCCGAGATACTTCCGACAAATTTCTTCTTCTAAAGCTTCCTCTTCGAGTTTACCATTGGCAAGGTCTACGAAGAGCAGCTTTCCCATGTAACCTCCAGCCATAGTTTTGTCCTTTCTTGAAAATTAAATTTGTAAGCAAAATAAGTTGGTTTTAATAATATACAGAAAATTGATGATACTGTCAAGTTTTTTCGATAATTATTGCGCCATCGGTAAAAATGGCGGTTCACCTTGAATTGATTCGACCAACTTCAGCGCTTCAGTTACCACTTCACCATCTCCGCAGAGCAACAGCCTTACGCTAGCTTCAGCGCCTAAAACTCCGCCTGAAGCGACATGCAAGACCTGCAATCCGGGAAATAGCGTTTCCAGCGCTTCGATTTCCGTCACTATCGTACCGGTGACGGGATATAATGTTGGGACATGGTTGGCTAACTCATCGCCTTCAGACAACACATTCAATATCTCAAGGATGTCATGCGCTATCAGTTTCTCTAAACCGACGGGCAGCACCAGCTTCGCCCTACGACTGATGATTGGCCCCATCACTGCGCCCACAGTGCCGCCAGTGCCAGGACCACCGATAGTTACCCCGGCAATCTTTCTATCGTAATTCAGAGCATTAGCTCCCTTTATAAAAACATCGCCTGCCTTTAATTCTTTAGCGCCTGAATAACGGTCTAATTCCTCCACTATCTCACCATCTCTAAGAACGACGTCACGCAAGCGTTCCCTTGGAAAATAGTCCGATTGCCGCACCTTCGCCGGCGTCGTGCGCCCAGTAACATAAGCCGGTTTTTCGATGGTTTTGCCCAGAACCTCCTCCACTACGTAAGCATTTGTGGTGCCTGTGGAAATAACCACAATACCCTTCTGAAGCGCGCGCTTTACACAGTCTAACGCCGCGACACCTTTGGCAATAAGACGTTTGGACTCGGAAACTGTAAGAACAACATTTGCTTGCAATACTCATATCCTCCTTCCAAATAAAAGTTAGATCAAAAGAAATAATTGGAACTCCTTCCATTAATTTTTGTCGTTAAGTTTACCGGAAATTATCAAATAATGCAATCCAAAAGTATCAACTTTGGTTCTTAAATATTTAGTGTGGTAAGCGTTTTTATCGCGGAGATGGGAGACGTGCCAAGGAATCGGGCAATCTCTTGACTGCTCATGCCACCGAGATAGTAGAGCGTCAATACTTGTCGGTACATATCAAGCAGTGAATCCAATGCTTCATGTAGCAATTCAAACGCCGCTGAATCCCCGTTGAGGCATTTATTGATGATATATCCATCTTCAGTTCGCATGATTTTTCTCCTATCATCGAGGTCCTTTATTTATTAAGACGGAGCAAATGATTAAAATGTGACAAGCATTGAATTTTTTTAAGTGCCCGGACAAAATTTTATTATGTAACACAATCTGTTCTAGATTGTGAGAGACACAGGCGCAAACTAATTTACAGAAGTCTCAAAGAGTGTTGAATAATTTGTTCATAGATGTTATACTTTATTCAAACTTTCCGCGTGTTATTAATTCTGTACGCGGAAGATCTTCATTAGGAGACAAAGATTCCATGGAAAAATCGATCAAACAACAGATGCAGGAAGTGAAGGAAAAAGCATTGGTTTGCACAGATTGTCGTTTGTCTGAAACACGTACTCAAGTGGTGTTTGGAGAGGGTAATCCGCAAGCACGGTTAGTTTTGGTAGGCGAGGGACCTGGCGAACAAGAGGATAAATCGGGACGTCCTTTCGTAGGCCGCGCCGGACGTTTGTTGGAAGAAGTGCTTGAGGAAGTTCAGCTTCAACGGAAAGATTTATGGATTTCCAATGTCATCAAGTGCCGCGCATGTATTATCGAAGAAGGACGCGCTCGCAATCGTCCACCACGTGTAGACGAGGTGAAAGCCTGTCGAAAATGGCTAGACGCTGAATTAAATCTTATAAAACCATCAGTGATTGTCTGCGTCGGGGCGCCCGCTGCGAATTTGTTAATTCATAAAAATTTCAAGATGACGGAGGAGCGCGGACAATGGTTCACCGATTCGCTGTATGCGCCGTCGGTGATGGCGGTATTACATACCGCGTACATTTTACGACAGCATGGCGAGGAATATAAACAGATGCGACAACTTCTGATTGATGACCTCATCGAAGCAAAAGAAAGAACAGAAGAAACACAAGAACGACAGCAGTTGACGTTGTTCTGAAAAAAGTGAAACGTAAAACGTAATACGTAATTTTTCTTTTTACGCATTACGTATTACGATTTTTATATTGACACAAAATCCCAAAATTGATAAAATAAAAATATGCTTGTATGTTATGACCCCTATGTTGGAACGCTTGGGAAATTCTCACGCGCGGAGATAATTGAATTAGTCGCTAAGGCAGGATATGAGGGCATAAATTTGCCCATCCGCGAGCCGTTTATAGATGGCAAAGATGAATCCCAGATTGAGGATACCGAAAAACTACTTGCAAAACATAACTTAGTCGCGCCCTCAATAGGCTTTGGCAATCACATTGTGACGACGCCTACGATGCGAAAAGAGACGATGGAACATTTCGCCATAGTGTTGAATATCGCCAAGCGATTCAAAGCCGGGATAATCGGCATCTGGCCGAATATGCCGCAGGATACCTCAGTAGAAGCGGCG
>DTYX01000230.1 GCA_012961655.1 Candidatus Poribacteria bacterium | reverse complement strand
CTGTCCTTCGGGATAGAAGTATTCGTTAAACTTGTCGGCAAGGTACTTCTCAAAGTCGATGAACTTGTCCTTCAAGTACTTCAGCAAATCTCTTGCGACGACGATAGAACTCGGGTCATCCTGAAGCGTCTTTGGCACTCGATTTCCATCTTCTATCCCTTCGCTTCGCTCGAGGGCAGGCTTCGTAAAGATGCTCACCAACTCTTCTTCGACATTCGTCAGAAACGCTGTACTGATTTTGGGCTGCTGTTTTTTCAACCAATTCTCAAACTGCGTTTTCACATTGCCGCTGTATTGCTCTGTATCCTGAATAACAGTTGCATCGGGCGTACTAAAAAATATATATTTGCGACCATAGTTAATGACTTCAGTCAGAGAACTAAGCGGAGGCGAGGGCGCATCCCCTCTCTTTCCGACGCGAATCTGACCCTTCATCGCTTTCCAATCCCTTTCTGGGTTCAGCTTCACTGCATCGAAGTCGGACAACATTTGGGTAAAGGTAGTCTCGGTCAAGATTCTATCCGCCTCCGTTTGCCCTTTATTATAATTTTCACCGGTTGGAGAGAGTATGTCGTTATAAATCTCATAGGCGAATTTGTAACTAAACGACTTCAGGACCTCCTTGTACGGATACCGAATCGAGTACGTCCCGAAGGATGCGTATTTTTCGGGCTTTGGCGCATTGCCAATAGCGTTGTTGGTCCAATTTGTATAGGCGTTCGCCATCTGCCTGGTTGAACTGTTATCCTTGATGCAGGAAAGCAGAAAATCAGCAATGGCGGGAACGACACCTAACTGAGGGACAACATCATTGATTTTGGAGCCAGTAACATCGCCGTCCAGAACAAAGGGGATATCAGGGATATGGACGTTCTGAATGAGAAAATTCGGCGCATACGGAATCACGCTCAAAAACTCCATGTCGGCATTCATAAATCTAATCATATTTAAAAGCCCGGCAAAGTTTTTAGCGTCCACCTCATCCTTTTCCGCTTGGGTACTAAAAATCTTATGATAACTGTTCGCCAAGGGCAAAAATAGCAATAGCACATCATTATTCGGAGCTATCATTCGTCGGAGCAGATGTGCCACATCCAAGAGCATGCCTGCGCCTGTCCCCCCCGATTGAGAACCTGTGAGACAGACAATAGCTTGCCCCCCGCCATCACTTAGCATCTCGCGGGTATCATTGTACGCCTGTTGTAGAGCGGTGTTAATATAATTGATATCCAGATAAAAGTAAACATGTCCAGGTGTTCGATGCCCTCCAAACCCCACTTCGGGTTGAATGGTCGTCGTCGGAATTTTCTGGGCTTCATCCGGAGTAAGCCATTGAGCAACATATTTCTCGTTTTCCCTTAGCTTTTCTTTATCCTCCTCCTTTTTGATAGCCGCAATTGTTCGGATGACGGACGCTGGGTTCGCGGCGTCCCTTGTCTGACAAAATTCCGGCGAGTTCGGATTCGTATCAATTTCAAACCATGGGTCCCCAGGCAAAGCATATTGGCTTGGAGAAGGTGGACCATCGATTGCCAAAACTCGCGTCATTGCAGCCTGGGCTGAACCAAAATCCTGTTCCAATTCATATTTGATGTGGTTGCAGACACCGCGTCCGGCGCCGCCTACTCCCACAATTAAAAAAGCATTTGCCATTTTACTCTCCTTTCTCCATAAGAAGTAGGGAAGTGCAATAACACGTTCCTACGTAATGGGTTTAATTAGTATCTGCTGAAAAAATGCGGTCGTTCGTAGTCGCGCAATTGATTGCGCCAGGCAAACGGCAATCAATTGCCTTACTACAAACCCACTGAACTAGAAAATCAGCAGATACTAATTAATTTAGAGTGAATGTAAATCCCTGCTTGATTTCCGATTCATCGCCTTTGGATAGGGTTGTTTTCCGTTCACTGACAATGCCACACGTCAAGAGCGACAGCCATCCGCCAACAAACAAGCGGATGGATTCTCCCGTTTTCCCTTTGCCCCAAAAGGAGAGGCTGGGATAACTTGTGCTGTCATCAGCCGTATATCCCGTCACCTTTCGAGGCTTAAACCACTTCT
>DTYX01000229.1 GCA_012961655.1 Candidatus Poribacteria bacterium | reverse complement strand
GTGCATAATCTCCTCTGCAATCTGCTGTCCTTGTTTTGTCAATTCGACGTATTCATAAGATTCATGACTCACCAGATTTTTTTTGACCAATCCCTTCAGAGCGCCAGAAACACTGGGCATTTTGACTTTCAGATATTTAGCAATATCTCTGACACGCACGACTCTCTTCTTCTGCTGGATATTAGCAATAGCTTCCAGATAATCTTCCATGCTAGCTGATAAGGATAATTCACGAGGCATGCGAAAACGTCTCCTTTACAGTAAAAGTTAGCTTCGGCTAATATTATACAACATAACTAAATTCTTGTCAAGGATTTTCTTGTGAAATTTTTCACTTGATATTTTTTATCGTTTACGTATAATGAAACTTTACTTCTGTTTCAGGGTGTAATTAAAACCCTTGGGTTGAGTAGGAACGAAGTGACGTATCGAAACCCCGACCTTTCTGAGTTTTTGGCGACGATTTTGGCATGTTCATAGGTGGTAAAGGAACTAATCAGGCAATCGCAGCGGCGAGATTAGGGGCGCAAGTATACATGGTGGGACGATTGGGAATCGATCTTTTTGAAGATATGTTTATATCTGCTAACTTTCGCGGTAATAGGGGCTGGCGCGACGGGCGTCGAGCTAGTATCGGAGATGCACGATTTCATTTATCGGATATTACTGGTTCACGGAGGCCCACAAATCAGAAGAGATGAGATTAAAATCGTTTTGATTGAGGCGGCTAACAGGATTCTCCCAGGAGTCGATGAAAACGTTGTCAGGACAATTGAAAAGAAGTTAGGACAGAAAAACATCGAGGTTATTACAAGCGCGCCAGTTACAAAGGTAAACAAGGATTCTCTTGAAATAGGCGACAGGCAAATCCCCACTTATACGAAAATCTGGACTGCCGGAATCAAGGCGAATCCCCTTTCAGCTAGCCTTCCCTTTGAAAAGGATGGAGCCGGTAGAATAAAGGTAAATCAGTATATGCAAGTGCCAAATTATCCCAATGTCTATGCCGTAGGCGATAATTCTTCTTTTGAGAACCCGACGACCGGGAAACCCCTTCCCGCCACTGGGCAGGTAGCCATCCAGGAGGCTCAAGCCGTGGTGAAAAATATACTTTACACAATAAAAGGTAAAGAGAAGAGACCGTTCAAATTTATGCAACTCGGTTTTGCGGTTACCTACGGCGAAAGAACAGCCGCCGCTAGGCACAAATATGAGTGAGGAACAATGATGAATCGAAGAGACTTTATCCAAATTACAACCATCAGCACCGCGGGAATTTTGCTGCCGATAAAATATATTCAAGCGAATGACGTTGTTTTTGGCCCATCAAACGAAAAGGAAATTTTAAAGCCAACTTTGATAACTCCAAATAATGAGTTTTTTGCTTTGCACATTGGCGATATTCCTGCTCTCGATTTGAAATCCTGGAGATTAATAATTACAGGTTACACCGAACGCGTAACAACTCTGACTTATGATGATATACTCAAGATGAAAGCGATAACAAAAATGTATACTTTAACCTGTATTGGGAATGAAGTTGGCGGAAATCAAATTGGCAATGCCAGGTGGACGGGGGTATTGATGCGGGATGTGTTGAATAAAGCAGGCGTGAAAAAGGGCGTTAAAAATGTCATTCTTCGCGGAGCAGACGGTTACAGCACCAGCATACCCATCAAGGACGCATTGCATAAAGACGCGCTGCTGGCATACAAAATGAACGGCGAAACTCTACCTAAGGAACATGGATACCCGTTGCGTTTCTTGAATCCAAGACGCTACGGGATGAAAAATCCGAAGTGGCTTGTAAACATCGAGCTGACCCCAAAAGACTATAAAGGATATTGGGAAAAGCGGGGTTGGGATGATGAGGCCTTGGTACAAATCAGATCCGGCATAAGAAGGCCGGAAAATAAAGAGATTATCGAATCGAAAATATATACCATCAGCGGTTATGCTTTCGACGGCGGCAACCACGGTGGTATCTCAAAGGTGGAAGTCAGCGCTGATGAAGGCAAAACCTGGAATGAAGCAATAATCTGGGCAAGCGATTCGCCGCTCGCCTGGTCGCTGTGGAGATACAGATGGCAAGTATCTTCTAACGACAAACGCTTTTTTATAAAAGTGCGCGCTATTGCGAAAGATAAAACAATTCAAGGAGAAATAACCGCCAGTGGTATACTATCAGGCGTTTCAGGATTACATACCGTTAAAGTAGGGATAAAATAATTAAAATGCCTACAGCGAATGCGCAGGCAATTCATCTCCACGCGCTAAGACGAAGGTCGTGTTTCCCGATTATATCGGGGCTCAGCGGTTTTCTGGCGTGAACCGCCGTTGCTTTTTGCATGGATGACAGCTACACCTTAGTTGTTAGGTGGGGTAAAAAAAATGAAAACTCTAACGTTTTATGGTGCATTATACTTCGTTTACTTTTCTTATGCAAGCGCAGGTATAATGCCGCAGATGTCTGCTATCAATTACGCCCAGCTTTCGGCGCCAATACAGGTTGGCCAAAAAGCTTATAGTTTTGCATTAACCTCTCTTAACGGCGGGAAAGTAGATTTGTCCCGTCATACCAGTGAAGGCATCGTAGTAGTCAGCATTAGCAGCGCATATCCCAGCGACACAATGTATTTTGCACACTTGGAACGGGTCTACAGAGATTACCGCGAGGCAGATGTAACTGTTTTAGCCGTGATATCCAAACAGAACAGGGATGAACTATCCGCGCTAAAAGAGCAGTTCGACCTATCTTATCCCATTCTGCCCGACCCTAAGGATGCCGTAGTTGAGTTGTATGAACTCGAGACCGTTCCGACCACGCTGATTATCGACAACTCAGGCATCGCGCGTTATGTGGGAACATTCGCCCATTGGACGGATTTGGAAGAGCGGATTGAAAACGTCATGGCGGCGGTGGAGGGGAAATCACCAAAAGAGTCTGACTACGCTACTGTCACAGCCGCCCAAAAATCACTCAGAAGTTTTAACAGATATCTGCGCTGGCATGCGGCGAAAGCGCTGGGCGAACTGGGTAGCAAACAAGATGTGCCAGCTTTGATAGCATTACTCAACGACGGTGACCGAGCCACCCGTTGGCATGCGATTCAAGCTCTTGGCAAAATCGGAGATATACGCGCAATTGCGCCGTTATCGGAGGCTTTGAGAAGCGCTGATGGCGGCGTCCGTGAAATCGCCGCGCAAGCTCTGGGGCGGATAGGAAATAAGGCGGCGATGGAACCGTTGATAAAAACTCTGAACGACGATTCCCCGCTTGTGCGTTTGGCGGTTATCAAGGCGTTGGGCGATATGAAAGACGAACGGGTGGTGTCGTCATTGGCCCCGTTGGTAGGAGATGATGTTCTTCTGCAAACTGTGGCTGAAGCATTGATAAAGCAAGGAGATTTAGCAATCTCGCCGCTGGTCGAAGTATTAGATGGAAACAACCACCGAGCGCGCGAAAACGCAGTATATACATTGGGCAAAATCGCCCAACAGATTAATCCGACGCTTATCACCAAAGTTTTAGAACGGAAAGAGAGACTTGACCGCCTGCGCCAAAGCGCTCGGGCTGATACTGCAAGATTGTATATTCTTTTGGGCAAGGCATATCGGGAGCATTGGATGTTTGACGCCGCAATAGAATCCTATCAAAAATCTCTATCGATGCTCTCGGGCAAAGAATACGTTCCAATAGCTACAAAAGAATCAGCGACAGAAGAGTCACAAAAAACGGGACAGACAACAACAAAATTTATAGAACCCGCAGAAGGGGAAGTTATCGGTACCGCTGTTGGCGACATCGCGCCGAATTTTACCGCGCTCAATTTCAACGGAGAGCGAGTCAGCTTATACGATTTCAGAGGCAGAGTGGTCATCTTGTATTTCTGGGCTTTATGGAGTGGAGACAACGCTCACGAAAGCATGAAGCAGATTCAGGCTTTCAACAATATCTACCTGGCGTACAAAGAACAAGGTGTAGAAGTGCTTGGCATATCCACAGATGAAAAAGACTTGGAGACGTTAAAATCATTCGAGGACACCTACGATATCAAATTCCCTCTCCTGCTATCCGATGGCTACGCCACGCAACTATATCAAATAACAACTTTACCCGCGATATTTTTTATCGACCGGACGGGGAAGATTCGCAAAACATATACGGGTTACAAAACTGGATATGTCTATGATATAGCGGTAAGAGAGGTTTTGGAGAAAAAGAATTAGAAGGCGAGTTTTGTCGAGAAGATTCGGTTTGAAGGGGAGGAAAGATTGCGGCGGAAAAGACAGGAAGATTTAGTTCGAGAGTTAAATCGCATCGATGGCCGCGGTTATAAAGCGTACAGAGATATCGAAGGGGAATACGATTTCTCTGGATTCACGCTATACATCGACCATGCGCAAAGCGACCCTTATGCGCCGCCCAGCAGAATGCGCGTCAGGGTGCCGCAGGAGATAGCGACATTTCCCGAAGATACATACCACAATAAAAGCCGCAATGTCGCTTTGTGTGATTATCTCGCCCGATGTTTTCATCGCCAAATCCCCCCTTTGGAAAAGGGCATCCCCCTTTGCAAAAGGGGGATAGAGGGGATTCAGGGGGATTTGGACAGCGACAGAGGCGGCACTGGAAAAAGCGGTTTAATCAGCATCGACAAAGGCGGTCAGGAGATTTTGGAGAGAACTGCCGTGTTTGTAAACTCAGAGTTTGTCGAAGCACGCTTTGTGGTGGGATTGCCCGCCAGAGGACGGCGGGTTTTGGGAAGGCAAACTCAACGGATTTTGTGTCAAGACATCTCGAAAATCGTCGAGCTTTCGTTGCGATTTGGCAATCTCGATAGTCAAAAGTTATATCAGCATATCGAGTTGGCGGAGGACCAGAACGCTCTGCGGAATCTGCTGGATAAAATCGGTCTCGTCGCCTTTATCGCCGATGGCAGCATCCTGCCGCGGGCGACGGGAATTCATGATACACCGTTAAAATCGGAGAATGTCGTACCTTTCCAATCGCCGCCCAGCTTGCGTAAAAAAATTTCCCTTCCGAATCGCGGCGTCATCTCTGGCATGGGCATACCGAGAGGCGTGACGTTGATTGTCGGCGGCGGTTATCACGGCAAATCCACTGTGTTGAGAGCTATCGAGCGCGGAGTGTATAACCATATTCCCGGTGATGGTAGAGAGTTTGCCATCACAGTGGCGGATGCGGTAAAAATCCGCTCGGAAGACGGTCGGCGTGTGGAAAAGGTCGATATCAGCCCGTTTATCAACAACCTGCCGCAGGAAAAGGATACGAGAAACTTTTCGACGGACGATGCTAGCGGCAGCACATCCCAAGCCGCAAACATCATCGAAGCTTTGGAAGTCGGCGCGAAGTTGTTGTTGTTCGACGAGGACACTTCAGCGACCAATTTCATGATTCGCGACCAGCGAATGCAGAAACTAGTCGCCAAAGCCAAAGAACCCATCACACCATTCATCGATAAGGTCAAACCGCTTTACACCGACTACGGTGTATCCAGTATATTGGTCATCGGCGGTTCAGGAGATTATTTCGACGTAGCGGATACAGTGATTATGATGGATGAATTTGTCCCACGCAATGTGACCACTGAAGCGAAAAAGATCGCCGCAAAACACGAAACTAAAAGACGATATGAGGGCGGAGAAAACTTCGGCGAGATAAAACCGAGAATTCCATTGGCTGATAGTTTCGACCCCAGCCGCGGCCGGAGGGAAGTGAAAATTTCACCGAAAGGTTTGCATTCAATCCTCTTCGGCACTCACAATATCGATCTTTCATATATCGAACAATTGGTGGATTCCAGCCAAACACGCGCCATAGGCGAGGCGATTCTCTATGCCAAACGGAAATACATGGACGGAAAACGCACATTATCGGAGATTCTGTCCCTCGTCCAACAAGACATAGTTAAAAACGGTTTAGACATCCTGAGTTACCGACCCGTAGGCGACCGCGCCCTGCCGCGCAGATACGAACTCGCTGCTGCTATCAATCGTTTGCGGACTTTGGAGGTTTTTTTACAAATTCGTGCGAAAATCTGTGTTTAAGTTAATCCGTGGTTTATTCAAAAATATCAAAATAATAGGCAGACTAAACAGCCTGCCTACAAGAGTTTTTTGATTTTTACTCGCGCACTGCAAGGTCGCTGCATCCAGGCGCATCAGCTTGTCCCTCCGCCATTTTCACCACAAAGTCTGGGAATTCAGCACCGGCATCAGCAACGCCTTTCTCGAATAGTTGACGTACTACATCGTCGTTGGTATCAGCGACATTATTCTCAAAGGGCTTGTCCGCATTCAAATCGTAGAGAAACACACCTCTACCATTTATTTTGCAGTTCATCCACCAGTTTTCGTCGATAACAGTCATGGCTGAACCCCATCCAATGGTAACATGGTCGCGAATCGGCGCGCCTCCTTCAACAGCGGATTTCCAGAACGATATACCGTCAATCGACGACTTCGGCTCCACTTCAGCCATCTCGAGAATTAGCGCGGATAGGTCTGTATGTTGGACAATCAAATCACTGCGCTTCCCTGCGCCAATGCCTTCGGGATGGCGGATTAATATCGGCACGTCGTGTACTTCCGGCGCAGAGGGATATCCGCGCTTGCCGATGTATCCAAAATCCCCAATTGAATGTCCATGGTCGGTGGTGAAAATCAGCAATGTATTATTGAGCATGCCAAGGCTTCGCATCGTTTCGTAAAAATGCCCGAACCAGCGGTCGCACATTGTGACTAAACCACTATAATTCGCTCGCGTTCGACGCAGTAATTCCTCACTCATATCCACCGTAGAATATCCAGAAACCACCTGCTCTTGTCCATCGCTGTCGTCATACATCCGGCGATAGTGTTCGGGCACAAACCACGGTTCATGCGGGTCAAAACTTTCCACGACCAAGAAGAACTTTTCGGCGTCTTGGTTCTCTTCCAGCCAACGCGCCGCTTCGATTAACACGCGGGCGTTGAAATAGTCCTCCTCACGCACACGGTCGTGCATATTCTTCAAACACTGGCGGATAAAATTGATTCTTCTCGGATTCTGTACTTCCTTCGGCAACCAATGGTCAATCTCCTCTTGCGTTGGCTCAGGACCGCTTCGATATTTGTCTGTCTCCTGTCCGCGCAAAAACATCCATTGGTCAAATCCCCGCCAGAAATTCTTCGAGGGTTTGAACATGTGGTACACATCGGCAATCAAGGCCGTGCGATACCCGTTTTCACTTAACAATTCAGCAAGGGTGTCCTGGTCTTCGGGAATAGGCCCCCAGCCGGGAGCGCCCGCAAAATCGCCCTTGAGACGGAAATTAGCGTTGAAAAACGGATAGACGCGTTTTCCGGTGTAAAGCGCCCGGCGCGTCGGAAGCGTCGGCAGCGATTCAGGATACGCACGCGTCATGACTAAAGATTCCTCCGCTAAAGCGTCAAAATTTGGCGTTTTTACCTCCCACCACGGCGGCGAACCGTAACAGCCCATGCAATCTTTACGAAGCGAGTCATAGACGACAAGTATGATGTTCATTAATCTTCTCCTTACATCTCGTGTCATTTGAAATATACACATAACGTAAAGCGTAATACGTAAAACGTAATTAAAGATATTACGTATTACGTTTGACGTGTTAAGTAAGTTTCAAATAATATTTTGCACTTTCTCAGGCGCCATCACCCTTAATTG
>DTYX01000228.1 GCA_012961655.1 Candidatus Poribacteria bacterium | reverse complement strand
TGCGTTCCACCCTCTTCTACTACCGTTATGGCATTGGGAAGTTTCTCTAAAGCTTGAGTAGTGGAAACCAAACTGAAAAATATTAAAAGAAGCATTAACCCTTTAGTTATAAATAGAAAAGCATATTTTTTAAGGTTCATGGTTTTTATCTCCTCTTGTAATAATTATGCAAGAAACAACCGACGCCTTCGGCTTATGGTAGGTCAATTTTCCAAAATCGACAATCCGATTTGTCGAGATTAGAATCTCGACCTACATATTCATATTCTATGCTCCTTTCGCCAGAAGGTTATCAGGGTTGCCAGGGCAACGCTGATAGCGAGACCGATTGAAGCGGTGTAGACAAAGTTTTTTCGACGATGAATTCCCCTAACATAAACGGGTGCGTGGAACCGCAGGGCTGAGAACAACGATACCGAAACTTTCCGACCTTGTCCGCTGTGAAACTGACCTCGTCCACCCGGATGAACTCCTCATGTATAGCGATTGAGCGAATTTAATTTGACAACACCTTATTTTTCTATCTTTTCTGGGATAAGTCTGCTAAGCAATGGATAAGTCCGCTGAAATTCTTTTTTCAGTTCGGGGTTCCACTCACCGCTTGCCCAGACCCCGAGGCATTCGGGGCAGACTTCTCTGCCCGCCTTCAGCCTATCTTTACAATCGCAGATGGTCTTGGCGATGCTTTGCCGGTCTTGTATGCAGTAAGCGCAGCTCCCTCCTCCCGCCATACAGCAGTTGTATTCTGAAATCAGCTTTAACTCCCGAGACTTCATCATCAGGTCAATCCGTTTTTCCTTCAACAAGCCTGAAATGCCGCGGCTTCGCCTGCCAAACCACCTCGTCATTCTCCCCATCATGCCCATTGGACCGCCCATCATTCCTCGCATGCCCATCGAACCGCCCCGGCCGCTCATCATTGGACATGACGCTGGAGGGCCGCCTTGGGTGGCAAGCCAACTTGCAAGGCGGGGATAGACTCTTCGGAAGCCCATCCATGAGTGCATCGAACCCTGCCTGTTCAACCACTTCCCAAGGCACTCAGGGCAGGTTTCCTTACCGGTGTTCAGGTCGCTCGCGCAGGTACAGCGCCCATCCTCTTTGTTCAACAGACAGTAGGTACACGGGTCAACCACACAGCAGTCCACTTCCACCTCTCTCTCAGCTCTGGCAGCCAACCAGACAGCCAACTGTTGCCACTCTCGCCTGAGAATAGCACTTTCTCTGTAGCCGAAATCGCTAAGACTTCGGTTCTGGTCTTCCACCTCAGCTCCAATCAGACCCTGGAAGTTGAGGAGAATTAGTGTTCCTCCGATGACTGAAAATAGGAGAAGCATAAGAGTTGAACGTTTCATCTTCTATTCGCCTCCTTTTTGTCATTTTGGATTGCAGAAGCCTCTGCTTCTGCACTAAAACGACGCACGGGTTTTTAGCGCCCAGCCGTCCATTTTAGGAGATACTTCCAGCGAGACTCTTTGGGCTCTTCGGATGTATCGTTCCGCCGAATAAGCGGCGTCAAACGCGCTGATAACCTTGAGTGCCACATAGCCTGCCGCCAGTGAGATAAACCAGGTTCGCTCGGTGTCCGTCCAGGAACTTCTTGCGTACCCACCGTGGAAATGGTCAGAGTACCGGTCGCTCAGGAGAATCATGCCGGGGATGAACATCCCCACTTCCAAAGTAGTGTACAGAATGCCTTTTTCCCAATCGTCCGTATAGAAATTGCCTAACGCAACCGGCACCGGCTGCAGAGACAAAAGCGCAGCAACGCCGGGGTTCTTCTCATCGATCCAATGCACTCCTGAACCCATCATCATCGGACTCATCTGCGCGTAACTCCTTTCAAAGGTTAAGTCGGCATCCCCACAGGTTGATTGATACATTGGACGCCTCATCCCCATTCGTCCGCCCATCATGCGTGATATCGAAGCTTGCGCAGCCGGCCTCATCCAAGCAGTTGGCTCGTCTACAACCGCCTCCGGAACGAGCGTATATTCTGTGTTGAAAGCATCGTTCCTCTCTTGCATCCCATCCACTTTGATGTAAGGATTGCGGGATGGCTGGATGTAGTCGGCGGCGACCTCTAAAGCCTGTTGTCTCGCCGTGCTCTCCTGCGCTTTCGTCGTTCCTTGAGTCAGAAGCGCGCCGCCGAATATGAACAACGAAAAGACCACAAAACCAATCTTTTCCTGCCACTTCATGTTTCAGCACCTTCTTTTTCATAGTGTCAGTTACCAAAGTCAAATCAAAACTTATTAAAAAGTTCCCCATTGATGTGTATCACTGGCCGTGTACGGCCGGTACGTTTATCCACAAGGATTCCGTCCACAAAGGAACCGTCCTTGGTGACAATTTCCACCGCGAAATCCGCCTCAGTTTCGGTCACCCTACCCGCCTTCAAGTTGGGATTGCCGGTGGATAGGATATAGTTTTGGACGATGGTAGCCGCTTGCTCTTCGGTAATGGGAGCCGTCGTTCCATACTAGCCGCTGTATGCCCCGTTACCCGTCATCAAGCAACCGCCAGCGTCCATCGTCGGCGTGTTCCAATTGCCATACCGGCTGCGTCCCATCATTGGAATTCGGATTTCGGAATTTGATTTTGCTCTCCATCCCTCCATTCTTCCAATGTTCCATATCTATAAGTCTTCTTTTTGACAAAAAGCTCCCCGAAAGCTGAGAAATTTCCGGGGAGCTTGACTGATTAATAGATTGACCGCGTCCAACCGGTGCGTTTATCTACTCGGATTCTGTCCACTAGAGAATCGTCCTTGGTGACAATCTCCACCTCGAAGTCTGCCTCAGTTTCAATCACCTTGCCCACCTTCAGGTTGGGATTGCCGGTAGATAGGATGTAGTTTTGGACGATTGTCGTCGCCTGCTCTTCGGTCAGAGGAGCCGTTGTCCCATACAAGCCGCGACCTGTCCAGCCGCCCATCATCGGGCAACCGCCAGCGCCCATCATCGGCGCGTTCCATGATGGATGCCAGCCGCGTCCCATCATTCCCATCATCGGCATACCCCAGTTACCGTATCCGCGTCCCATCATACCCATCATCGGCATGCCCCATTGGGAACGAGAGAAGTAGGGCTGTGCGATGGCGAAACCGATGACGCCGAGGGCCAAAAGGGACACAAGTCCTATCACCCAGAATCGTTTCATTTTGCACACCTCCTTCCGGAATTTGGAATTCGGATTTCGGAATTTGATTTTGCTCTCCATCCATCCATTCTTCCAATGTTCCATATCTATAAGTTATTTTATACTTTCCTAGAATAGTCAATCTCAATTTGAAATCTCAGTTTATAAGACAACATCTTCCAAATTAGGTTCCATTTTTTTTAATCTACTCAAGACTTGAAATTAGCTTTTGCAATTGCCCCTCAGAAATGTCGCCGACAAAGATGAACATCAATCCGTTCTTGACGAGACTCTTTTTGATTTGAATACTATTTTGAGGCATTCTGCATCCTTTTTTTCCGCCATGCATCCCGCGCATCATGCGTCCCATCATGCCTCCTCCCATTCCCATGCAGTGGACGGGATGCTCAAAGAGCGAGATGCTGTTTAGCCCATCGAAATACCGCAGATGGACTATTGGACCTCCCATCGGGCAATAGGAGAGGTAGTAACCCTCTAGAAGATATCCCTCTGGCAGAGAGCGCGGTTCGATAATTTCAAACCCAACGGCTTGATTGATTTCCCCTCGGTTCATGCGCGCCTCGGTTTTCTTCGGCGTTTTGATGACCCGCCAACCCGACGGCAGCTTAAATAGATTGTCTTTGACATCAGTCTCAAAATCGACCTGAGTATAAAAACTCAACGCGCTTAGTTTTCCATCGCTACGGTATTGTTCTGAACGAAGGATAACCGCTGTCTGCCGGTCAACCCAGATCTTTTTTTTCGGATTGCCTGGGTGTTTGGGTTCTATAGAAATCAGAGCGGTTGGTCTTGAAAGCAACTTTTCGCTTGAAAGCAATTTCAATTGATAGTTCTCAAGGAGCAAATCGAGTCTTTTCGGCGGATTTTCAACGGAGCTTTCGTACACGGTCTTCTTAACTGCATCCAACCGATAGACCATTTTGCCATCGTCTAAAATGACAAAATAGCCTCCACCTTGCAACTGATATTCCATCCTCAACCGGTTGCCCTTTTGAAATATCTTCACCTTTGCAGATGAAGAAGAGATAAAATCGGTCGTTTCCAGTGTGCCCACGAACTGGATATCGCTTGAGGTTTGATACGCTCGTCGAAGTATCTCTTCCGGCGTGGGAGCCGCGGTGAGGAACGAAGAGAAGAACAATAGAAACAGATTTACCGTCAGGCTATATTGTATTCCTTTTCGAGTCAGATGGTTCATTGATTCTTGATTTTCATCTCCTACGGCGAGGCAAGGCGCTCAGTATCTTCGATAGTAAGCTGAACCGACCAACCGAGCCGCGCTCTGTCCGCCAACGGGTCGCGCCATGCTCTCAGAGCATGTTGTTCCACGTAAATCGAAGATAGTCCGTCTGAGGTAGTACCTGGGCTAATACTCTCTTGTGAAGAGAATGGGCGGAGAAAGAAAAAGCCGATGGAAATGAGGAGTATTGCGGAAGCCGCTATCGCTACAAAGGAATAGCGTGGAATTGGCAAAATCCTTCCGTCTTTCACCTTCCGCCTTCTATCTTCCGATGCCGCCTCCTCAGCGACGATACGCGTCTTTAAACCATCCCAGAGCCCATCCGGCGGTTCCTTTAGTGGGATGGCGAATAGCAATCGCTCAGTGCGTTCAAGAGAGACGAGCTTGCGATGGCATTCTGAGCAGACGGAAAGATGTTCCTCTAACTCTGCTAGCTTCTTGTCTTCCTTAAGTCCATCTCGTAAACTACCGGAATATTTGACAATCAGTTTTTTTGACCTTCGACAATTCATCATTTTTTCACCCCACTCCTCTACTTCCTTTCCATCCTTTCCTTCCATTCTTCCAACCTTCCAGCCTAAAAATTCGGAATTATTCGCCATCCGTCACTTATCACTCATCAAAATCCCACTGGTTTACGAAGTAAACTAGTCCTCATACTTTGCCAGTTTTTCCGAAAGCTTCTCACGCGCCCTGGCTAAGCGCGACTTCACCGTGCCTTGCGAAATCCCAAGTATCTCTGCAATCTCACCCACCCCAAGCCCCTCGATATAGTGCAGGATGATGACAGTGCGATGTTTTTCTTTTAGCTCGGAGATTGCTTGCTCGACGACAGTTTGTAATTCGGCGGACAATGTTAGTTTCTCCGGATTTTTTGACTCATCCGGAATTTCCCAAACATTTTGTGTAGCTGAAGTCGCTAAGACTTCGGATTTCTCCAAACTTTCAGTTTTTAGCCGGCGCTTTTTCTGGAAATTGCGACACTGATTTTTAGCAATCTGGTATAGCCAACTCGAAAAAGCCTCGTTTGCTCTCAAGGAAGAAAGATGGCGCCACGCGGCGAAAAACACCTCTTGCGTCAAGTCCGCCGCCGTCTCAGCATCTTGCACCTGATAAAAGATAAAATTATAGATGCGCGTCTGATAGCGCATAAACAGCGCTTCAAAGGCTTGGACATCCTTCGCCTTGCAGCGCTCTACGAGTTCAGCGTCTGTTTCCATCGTTTGGCGCCTCAGATTAAACGTTTCGTCTATTAAGACAACATTTTCCAAATCAGGTTCCATTTTTTTTGGCGATGCTTGAATAAAAAATCAAAATCACTTTATAATGTTCAGTAAGTTTTGTCAACTTCGGATAGGAAATCTGATGCGTAATGCGTAAAACGTAATGCGTAATTTTGTTTACGTTTTACGAATACCTAAGTGTGAATTAACTTCCGCTCCAAAAGACAAGATTTTGTGAACATTAAAATCCGTACCTCACCTGTAGATATACGTTATCGTTCTCATCAAACTGTCCGAAGAAGGTGTGGTTTTCCGTCCCACCAAAGATATTGCCGCCTAAAGCCGCCCATAGTTCATCGGTGAAGCTGTAGCGGATTTCGGGATTGATGAAGTAATCCTCGTCATTGGGACTTGCCCAGGCGAAGAGCGAAAGCCGCAACGTCTGATATTTGAAAAACTGCGTTATCCGCAAGGTGATGTTGTGTCGAATCTGGTCTCGTTTGGAGAAAGCTTGAGGCAAGTTTTTTTCGTATTCGTCGTACTTGAGCATCGTCTCGCCGTAGTATTGCGCCCCAATCGTCAGGTTCGCTCCAAACGCCCTTTGATAGCCCGTTAGGAATCGTGCTTGTGGGTTTTCCACAAATGGATTATTGCCATCCCGGTCGTCCACAAAATCGTAGTATCCTCCCTCCAAGCTGACGATGCCCCCCAAAAGATTCCCTTGAGCGCTTGCGCCGTAGACGCCCAACTCCGGATGGGAAAAAGTGACCTCTGAAGCATTCGGATTAAAGGTTTTTACTGCCGGCATTCGAGAAAATCCACGATAGGCATATAGCGACAGGTCAAACTTCCAAAGTGTCCGATACAATCGTCCAGCCGCCTCAAAGTTCTCAAATTGCAACTTTGGCTTGAGCAAATTCATTTTGTTGACAGGAGGCAGTGGATTGTAGAAAAACAGTCGCTCCCCCGTCGGAGGGTTGTCCGGCTCAAAGAACGGAATCACAATTGCCTGCGCTTCGATGAAGCCGGGGTGAAAGCTGACATTGAGCGCATCAGAGCCGATTTTGAGATATTGCAGGGGTTGCCCCGACAGCAGCGCCACCCAGTCTTTGGGGAAAGTGTCGTTGATGAAAGTCAAATCCCCCAAACCCCAGGTGATGATTTGTCTGCCAATCCGCCAGTCGAACTTCCAGAACGACAAATCAAGATACGCTTCCCGCACGTCTATCTTCGCGCCGCCCGAAATCGCATCGCGGTAAAGGTCGAGTTTAGCGGAGACGCTCGTGTTCCCCGCCGTAGAGAAATGGGATAGTTCCAACTGCACGCGCTCATCGCCCAAAATCATGTCTTTTTCATGAGCCGTCATTTCCTCCGGCGCATCATCCGTTTTGGTCGCGCGCACGGAATAATTAGATTGTACGAATCCGTGTAAAAGGTCATCTTGGGCGAAGGTGTTCAAAGCAATCAATAGCATTAACAAGGTAAATACTAATGTCCTTTTCATTATTGTCTCCTTTATCGGATAAAATCCATTGCAGAAACGCGTTGCGTTGGGAAAATTCCCAATGGGCGCGGGAACACGCCACAGAGCTGTATCAGCAATACGGGGACGTATGGGTGGCTATTGCCGACAAACAGGTGATGGCAGTTGGCTCAGACCCAGTGGGAGTACGGAAAATTGCTGCCCGCAAGACAGGACAGTTGACCGCTGAGATTTTCGTGGAATTCATCGAAAGTGGGCTAACCATCTATGGCGCGAATTGGACTTGAGTTCAAAACACGACGGGTGATTAGTCCCCAATTTGGTAATTGGCCCTTGTCCGTTATCCGTTTGGTCGTCAAGGTACAATTTCGTCTGCCTGAGAGAATATTTGGAGGAACACAAATGCAGCTTCTAAAAAAGCCACTAACGTAAAACGCATCTGGCATCAATTTCGCCCATTTCACGAAAGGACCTGCGCAGGATATTTCCCCCTGAGAAAGTCGAAAAGATAAAGTTCCTCTTCCCTTTCTTCCCTTCCTATCTTATCCACTGCATCGGGGCGCGGCGCAGGGAACGTTCCGAAAACAGGGTTTCTGGCAATCCCAGATTGTACTTCACTTCCGTGAATGTCACCTCGGTGCGATGTCCGTTTTGTTTATTCTCCATCGTCCGTTTCATAATCGTCGAGATATTATCTATCTCTTTGACTTCATCCGCCGTGAATACCTTGTGCAACTGTCCGCGCTTGTCGATGTATTCTTCCTTCAGCGGCAGGAAGGTTTGCTTATCTATCCAGGAGAGTTTTTCCCGATATTTCGCGCTTTTTTCTTT
>DTYX01000227.1 GCA_012961655.1 Candidatus Poribacteria bacterium | reverse complement strand
CTGTGTAGCGGAGGGACAAAAACCGACCACGAAAGACGCGAAGAGACACGAAAAGTTGAAAAGATGATTTCTTCTGGAGTGATAAATATGAATACTGTCGCGCCTGTAACTCAGAAAAGATACCAACGGCTTAGAAAGATTCGAGAGAACCTCTCCGAAAAAGGATATAGACTAACGGACCAACGCATCCTAGTTTTAGATGCTTTTTTACGCAATGAAGAGCTAAAAAACGAATCACGAAACGGATGTGAGCGAAGCAGACATCTTTCAGCGGATGAACTTGCGATGCAATTGCGCAAAGAAGGTCAGCGGATTTCCAGAAGCACTATCTACAGGACGCTTGCCATCCTTGAGAAATTGGGTCTGGTCAGCAAGTTGGATGTCGGAGATGGGCAGAGCCGATATGAATTCGCACAAGCGGATGAACATCATCATCATCTCATCTGCATCAAATGTGGAAAAGCAATTGACGTAAGTGGAAAGGCAATTGAAGCATACGCGGGCAAAGTTTCCGCGTTAGCGGATGTTCTCGGCGAAGATTTCGACTTTGATGTGCAGAGTCATCGGCTTGAATTTTGGGGGATATGTTCGGGGTGTAGGAAGAAATAGTAATACCGTTCAACAATTTTCCTTAAACATCTTTTGATTCTGAATGTTGGAATGGAAGGAAAGGAAGGATGGAAGGGAAAAAATTTTCGCCTTTCGACTCGGGGAGGGTGAATTGAAAGTATCATTAGCTTCAATGAAAGCTGGAGAAAGTGGCATAGTGGTTGAGTTTTTGGGTGGACGTGGTTTTGTCAACCGTCTGAATGCTCTTGGCATCAGATTATGTAAAAAGATTACGAAGGTAAATACGATGTTAATGCGTGGACCCGTTATAGTTGATATAGACGGTATGAAAATAGCTATAGGTCGCGGTATGGCGCAACGAATTATAGTGGAGGTTGTCGATGAAGATACTGCTTATGGGTAATCCTAACGTGGGCAAGAGCGTCATTTTTTCCAGACTAACGGGTGTCAAAGTAATCGCCTCTAATTATCCGGGCACGACGGTCTCTTTTACCAGGGGTTACATGCGGTTGGGCGACAAAATGGTCGAAGTCATCGACGCTCCTGGAACATATACTTTGGAGCCGACGTGCAAAGCTGAAGAAGTTGCCCTTCAGATGTTGGCGCAAGCTGAGGCGGGTGATGTTGTAATCAACGTCATCGATGCCACCAATCTGGAGCGCAATCTCAATCTCACTCTGCAGTTACTCGAGAGACACATCCCCATGGTTGTGGCGTTGAACCTCTGGGACGATGCCAAACACAAGGGGATAACCATCGATGTCGAAAAACTCGAAGAACTATTGAACGTTCCAGTTGTTCCAACTGTGGCGGTAAGTGGGGAAGGGATTTCAACGTTGGCTCGCCGGATGAAGGAGGCGAGGATAAATGAAATTGAGCCACATACTACGGATGAGAGATGGGCGGACATCGGCAATATTGTCACCCAAGTGCAGAGCATGGTTCACCGACATCACACCTTTCTTGAGACCCTAGAAGACCTTAGCCTTTTGCCGATTACGGGTTTGCCGATTGCCGCTGTTGTGATATGGCTGATTTTTAAGATTGTCCGATTTATAGGGGAAGGGTTGATAGGATATATATTTGACCCACTTTTTGAGGGGCTGTATGCGCCGTTGATGATGCAGCTCAGCGCGCTTTTGGGCGGCTCTGGATTTTGGCACGACATCGTCATTGGCAAACTGATAGAAGGTGAAATAGATTTTACCCAATCGTTCGGATTGCTCACCACAGGTTTGTATGTCCCACTCGCTATGGTTCTCCCTTATGTTTTCGCCTTTTACCTGATGCTGGGGCTGTTAGAGGATTTCGGCTACTTGCCCCGTCTGGCTGTGTTAGTGGACAACCTTATGCACAAATTGGGCTTGCACGGACAAGCCATCGTTCCCACGATTCTGGGATTGGGCTGTTCCGTGCCCGGCATGTTATCGGCCAGAATCTTGGAAACGCGCCGGGAACGGTTCATCGCCCTGACATTGTTGGCGGTAGCCGTGCCATGCACGGCGCAATCCGCCATGATAATCGGGTTGGTGGGCGAACATGGAGGTAAATACGTCGCAATCGTTTTCGGAACGTTATCTATAATCTGGGTGCTTTTGGGATTCACTCTCAACAAGATTATGAGGGGATTAAGCCCTGAACTGTTGCTGGAAATCCCATCATATCATCTTCCAAGAATCGTTCCACTTTCCAAAAAGCTGTGGATGCGCTTGGTAGGCTTTCTCAAGGATGCCATCCCATTCATGTTGCTCGGCATTCTGCTGATGAACATCCTGTTTGCCACCGGCGCGATAGATGTAGTGGCTAAACTGCTCGCGCCCGTCATCACAAATTTAATGGGATTGCCCGCGAGCGTCGTGGTGGCGTTGATAACGGGTTTCCTGCGCAAGGATGTTGCGGTGGGCATGCTGGCGCCTCTGGATTTGACAGCCAAACAGTTGACAATAGCGAGCACCGTGCTCGCAGTTTATTTCCCCTGTATAGCGGCGTTTGTCGTACTGCTAAAAGAACTGGGAATAAAAGATATGCTCAAATCCGCCGCCATCATGTTGGGATTAGCAGTGCTTGTTGGAACAGTGATGAATCTGATTTTGTCGGCATTACATTTGTAGCAGGAGGACAATGATATTTAACGAAGAAACACAAACTTTGGCTCTTTTATGGGAAGAGTGGTTTGAGATTCTCAAAAAGTGTGGTTTCGATACGGGCTTCGCTCTACTCAACCTATGTCGTTTCAAAAAAAGAATGATACGAAAGCTAAGTTTGCCAAGTCAGTTGAATCGATCAAAGAGAATATTGCTATTTTAAGAGAAGGGGGATTTTTCTCTTAAAAGCAACCAGTAAATACATCTTGTTTTAAATTTGAATAGCGTTAGAAGAGTAAATGCTTCAATGCTATTTAGAGCTACAATATCACACATTTTTTTGTGTGTCATCCTTACCTATTTTTCTATTGTATTTGATTCCAAGAAGAATAATGTGTAAAAAATTACCATATCCCTCCAAATTAGCATTTTTGATAATAGTATTAACCGAATATTATCTGTATAGGCATATAATATAGGAACTTATTGTAAAAAAAGGAGACTATGTGAATATACATGAATATCAGGCGAAACAGGTTTTTGCTAAGTATGATATACCGGTACCAAAAGGTATTATGGTTGAAAGCGTAAAAGATGCAGTGATCGCTGCAGAAGAACTGGGTGGTCCTGTTTGGGTTGTT
>DTYX01000226.1 GCA_012961655.1 Candidatus Poribacteria bacterium | reverse complement strand
GCAGGCCAAGCCACCTTATGAGGTGGTGGGTGGGCACATCGTGTTGCAGGCCAATGATCGGCATATATTCCCCAAATTACTCTTCCGGACGGCAGGGGACCGATGGTACCGGCTGAAGGTGAGCATTGAGGGGGATGTGGTTCGGTGCTTCATCGATGATAAGAAAATTATCGAGTTTCCAGGAGGTGGGCTCTACGATAGTGGTCGAGTGGGTTTGAGCGTGAATGGGGTGGTCGCACGTTTTGATGATTTCATGGTGACTGGTCCGCAGGTTCCGGATGGTGGTTCTGCTTTTCTTGTCAATCCACAGGCCCAACTTGCCACGATATGGGCGACAATCAAGCGAGGAAAATGAACCATCCCGGATTTATTCTCGCAAGCAAGATCTCCTAACCAGTCGTTGCAGTTGACGGCGCGATTTGTGGTTTTTTTATAATGTTTTTGGGGTTGTGGTGAGTTTTGATTTGTCGGACGTTTTTCGGTGAACCCCCGCCGCAACTGAACTCTGTTCGATGGCGGCTAGAAGTTTATATCGAATTAAGTCCACGCGAGACATAGCTCTTCCTGTACTGGTCGAGGGATTAAGGGATGAGGATGAGCGTGTTCGGAGACAAGCTGCTTTTGCGTTGGATAGAATCGATGACCTCCCTGCTGATAGAGGTCTTGAAGGATGAGGATGAGTATATCCGCTACGTTGCGGTTCGAGAATTGTGGAAGATAGGTACCCCTGAAGCGGTGAGAGCACTGGAAGAATATGAGAGAAACAGATGAAAATGGATGCACTTCAATGGAATGAGAACGGCTTATGAAATTCTCTGAATCATTACCTGAAAATGTGAAAATCGCCTGTGCCAGTTTGTTAGGCATGGATGAAATTCCCTTGACAGAGATTCAATATTATCACCATCTCCGAGAGAATCCCCGGATGCAATCGGCAAGTCTCTTCATTCTTAACGAGACTCCCTACGGTACCTCAGTGGGATGTTACGATATTGATGTTGCCAAACGATTGATGTCAGCCATGCCAATCGACAGCCCGATACTATCTGAGACGAATCGTCGGCGATTCTGTCAGCTTTTGGAAGAGAAGATTCAGATTCGTTCCTTGAGCTATGGCCGTTTTTTCTGTGCTGATATCCGTTCATTTCGTAAAGTTTTACCACCTGAAGGCTATCAAGTAAAACGGTTATCCCCAAATGAACTTGTGGGTGTCCTTGTCCCCAAATATAAGACGTATGGAATTCTGGTTGACGGTGAAATTGTTTCACGGGGTTCAATGGCTGAATTTGTAGACGACGTATATCCTATCAGCCGTATTGTCAGCGTTTACACCATACCCAGTTATCGTCAACGCGGATTGGGGAAAGCGACTGTCTCTGCTTGCACATTGGACGCACTTTCGAGAGAGAAAATACCGATTTATAGCGCAGAAGTCGAAAATGTAGCGTCTTTACGCACTTGCATGGCAGTCGGGTATTACCCCTACGGAGAATCCTTAGAAATTTTCGGTCAAATTTCCGTTAAGAAAGTGGTACAAGATGTTTCGGCTGCCGCTATTAATAAGGCGTAGCACATTCCACCTTCCAATGCTGGAATTTTGCAGAATGCCTAACCAGTCGTTAGGATACCAAGATAACAAAATCCAATCTCAAGAGGAAACTGATATGGCTGTCGTAGAAGTCTCATCTGAACAATTATTGAAAGCGGTCGTGCAATTACCCCAACCTGAACTCGAACAATTTCTTGCACAGGTGCTTACTTTGCGCCCCCGACATGCGGAACGCCGATTATCTCAGGCGGAGTCTGAACTCTTGCTCAAAATCAATCAAGGTATCCCTGCGGATCTGCAACGCCGATACAATGAACTGATTGGCAAACGCCAAAACAGGAGCCTCACGCCGCAGGAATATGAAGAATTGTTACAGTTAACTGACCAAGTTGAGTTGCTTGACGCCAAGCGGGTCGAATATTTGTTGGAACTCGCTCAGATTCGGAACAAGCCACTGACACTGTTGATGGAGGAATTGGGGATTCATCCTCCGGAATATGCGTAAATCTCGTGTCACTGCAAAACAACGGCGTCTCGTGGTGGAGCGGGCGCAAGGGTACTGTGAATACTGTCTGAGTCAGGTGCGGTTTTCGACTCAATCGTTCTCCGTCGAACATATTATTCCTCAAGATAAAGGCGGAAAAACGAAGGTCGAGAACTTGGCGTTGTCATGTCAGGGGTGTAACAACTATAAATACACCAAAACCGAAGGGTATGATCCGGTTAGCCATCAATATGTGCCATTATATCACCCAAGACAACAGCAGTGGGGGGATCATTTTGCATGGAATGATGATTGTACCTTGATCATTGGGGTGACGGCAACGGGACGGGCGACAGTGGAAACCTTACACCTGAATCGAGAAGGAGTCGTCAACTTACGACGATTGCTCTATACGGCCAAAAAACACCCACCAAAATCCTGATCGCCCTCATTTCAAACCACAGTGATCCTAACTAGCCATTGCAGTTGACGGCGGGATTTGCGGTTTTAATAATGTTTTTCGGGTTGCGGCGGGTTTTGGTTTGTC
>DTYX01000225.1 GCA_012961655.1 Candidatus Poribacteria bacterium | reverse complement strand
TTTGCATACGACGGATGGCGGCGAGAACTGGGAAGAACAGGAAAAACTGAATTATGAGATTAAAATACCAGGTGGTAACCCTGTGCGTAAGAAATTTAGCCAAGAACTGACCAGTGTGTTTGCAATCGACCAAGGACATTGCTGGGTTGTTGGGCAAGATTGGGTCTTTAAATACACTAAATAGCAATACAACTTGTACACTACTATTCAAGATTTGACAGCATTTTATCATGCTAAAGCGGCGAATGATTCTGTTGTATTCATTCGCCACTTTTCGATAATTGGCGATTTAGAATGTTACTACAATCGTTACTAAGGAAGGAGGAGCGCAATTTCTCCTAACACTATTTTGGGAGAATAATGGGTCCTTTTGCGTTAGATTTGATTTCATGAAATTAGCCAAACGAATGAGCCGATTGGGAACAGAATCGGCTTTCAACGTCCTCGCGAAAGCGAAAGCATTAGAAGCACAAGGTAAAGATATTATTCATTTGGAAATTGGCCAACCGGATTTTAAGACTCCTGACCATATCTGTGAAGCGGCGTTTAAAGCGATGCAGGAAGGCTACACAGGCTATGGGCCAGCGGCGGGAATGTTGGAATTTAGAGAAGTTATCGCTGATTACATCTCGGAGACTAGAAACATTGAAGTTGACCCGGATGAAATAAGCGTTACCCCCGGAGCTAAACCTATCATATTCTTTTCAATTCTAGCTTGTGTTGATGAGGGGGATGAAGCAATTTATCCCGACCCGGGTTTTCCTATTTATGAATCTGTGATTGATTTTGTCGGCGCCAAAGCAGTTCCATTGCCTCTTTTAGAGGAGGTAGATTTCCGATTCCGCATTGAGGATTTAGAACGGATTATCTCTGATAAGACGAAATATATGATAATTAATTCCCCACAAAATCCGACCGGCGGCGTTCTAACTCGGAGCGATTTAGAAGCGATAGCTGAACTCGCGATTAAACATGATGTCATAGTCGTATCTGACGAGGTCTACTGTAAAATACTGTACGAAGGAAAACACGAGAGTATCATCAATATTCCCGGCATGAAAGAGCGAACTATCCTCATCGATGGACATTCCAAAACGTATGCGATGACAGGTTGGCGTTTGGGATATGGGGTGATGCCGAAACCGCTCGCCGAAGCGGTCAATCAACTGATGATTAATTCAAATTCATGTACCTGCACTTTTACGCAGATGGCGGGTCTGGCGGCGTTGACTGGCCCGCAAGATTCTGTGGCGGAGATGGTAGCGGAGTTCAAACGCCGACGTGATACAATTGTTGATGGGCTTAACGCTATCGAAGGCATTAGTTGTAAAAAGCCGTTAGGCTCTTTTTACGTGTTTCCAAATGTCCAAAAAATTAACATGCACTGTGATGAGTTATCAGATTACATCATGGAAGAAGCAGGCGTGGCAGTATTGCCTGGTACGGCTTTTGGGCGATATGGCGAAGGATATTTACGACTGTCGTATGCGAATTCGCTTGAAAATATCAAAGAAGCGTTAGCGCGTATCAAAAAAGCGGTTGAAAAAATTGCGTAAAGACACAGTAGCCGCTGATTGTCTGACTCCGCTGATTTTAAGGGTTTTCTAATCATCGGGGTCTGTAAATCAGTGGCTATTAGAGGATTTGATATATGTCAAATAAGGTTATAGCGCGAATACCCGCGAGCACGACAAACCTCGGCTCAGGTTTTGATGTTTTGGGTTTAGCGCTTCAACTGTATAGTTCGGTGGAACTGGAGGAGACCTGCAGCGGCGTTCTGATCGAAATTCAGGGCATCGGCAAAGAAAGCATCACTGATGATGAGAACAACCTCGCTTACCGAGCCGCCAAACTTGTCTTTGAAAAAACCGGCAAACGACTGAAAGGACTGAAATTAACCCTTACCAATGGCATTCCTGTTGAACGTGGCCTTGGCGGTAGCGGTACTGCTATTTTAGGCGGACTTCTCGCCGCGAATTATATCTGCGGAAATCCATTTTCAAAAAATGAATTGTTGAACTTCGCATTCACGTTGGAAGGACATCCCGATAACGTTTCCGCATCCCTCTTTGGTGGGCTTGTTGTCGCTTGTGTGCAAAATGAAAAAGTGCATGCCCTTAAGCTAACGGTACCTGATGAATTGAAAGTTGTCCTCGCTATTCCGGAATTTCAATTGCAAACTCAACTTGCCCGTGAAGCGCTTCCCAAAAGCGTATCTTTATCCGATGCGATATTTAACCTCAGCCGAGGCGCTTTTTTAGTCGCCTCCATCGCCACTGGCAACCTCAAACATCTCGGCATTTCCATGGATGACCGACTTCATCAGCCATACCGAAAGCCTCTCATACCGGGCATAGAAGATGTCTTCTCAGCTGCGATGAACGCAGGCGCTTTGAGTGTTGCTCTAAGTGGCGCCGGGCCGACAGTGGCTGCCTTCTGCACCGAGGAAAGTATCGCCATTTCGAATAATATGCAGCGTGCCTTTGCAGAACATAATATCAAAAGCGAAACGAAAATTTTAAACGTAGATTATGAAGGCGCTGTTGTAACCTCCTCATGTGATAAGCAAGTTTTTGACAATTTGACATAAGACTATGACCTGGATTTTCCTGTATAATATTACGCATTACGTTTTACGTATTACGCTATTTATATGTGTTTACATTAGATTGTGAACTACCACGCCGATAATAAAAATGTTATCCACTTCCTGGCATACTCAAGAAATTCCATATATATTGGCTAAACTCAATACTAACCTTGATGAAGGTTTAACGACGGATGAAGCTGATTCCCGATTGAAGCGATATGGTAGCAATGATATTGCGAATATTCATCCTTCCGCTTCATATCTGCTTTTTTTGCGCCAATTTTATAGCTTCACCGTGGTTATTTTGGCGCTCGCCGCTGTAGGATTACTGCTACTTGAACGTTTTGAGCAATCCGCTATCGTTTTAGCTATTCTGTTTGTTAATATCTGCTTCAAGTATATTCAAGAGTTTAGAATCAAAAAGCGACTGGAACTGTTAAATCAACAGATGACGCCTAAGGTCAGGACGCTCCGAAATGGACAATTGGTGAAAGTGGACGCTCTGGATATAGTGCTCGGCGATGTTATTTTTCTCGGCGTCGGAGACATAGTTCCCGCTGATGCGAGAATAGTTGAAGCAAATTCTCTCTTGATTGATGAATCATCTCTGTTCATCGAATCAGCAACCCCTATTCGTAAAAATAGTAATACTGTTCGACAAAGGGACTTGCCGCCCAGCGAAATAAGAAATATGGCGTATGCCGGGACTTTAATATTGGATGGCAGTGGAAAGGCTATTGTTACCGCGACGGGGAACAATACAGAATTAAGCGGAGTTCTGCAGCTGAATCGTCTGTCTAAGAATTTTATTAAAACAGATTGTCAAATTCTGAAACGACTGAGAAAGTTCCGTAATTATGTTATTCCAACTAGCATTGGGATTGGGACCGCAATGGGGTTAATCGTCTGGCGTATATCAGGTAATGGGAATATTAGGGATATTTTTGAATTAGGAATGAGTTTTATCGTCGCGTCATCTCCTTCAAGCATAGTGACAATAGCGCTGTCCATCCTGGCATACAATGCTTATAAAATGTTCCAGCAAGGCGCCACGGTAAAACATATTTCCGATTTTGAAACTCTTGGCAGAATAACTGCATTTCTAGCTGATGAGACAAGTAATTTTATGAGTGATGAAATGGTAGTCAAGCAGATTTTTGTTGATGCTCAGATAGTTGATGAGAAGCAGTTGGAGAAATACTCTGAAAAATCCGATACATCCTTTCAAGAAACCGATTCACCCCTGGATTTACCACTGATAATTGTCGCAGCAGACCTTTCGACGTGGTTTACTCCTGTAAACCCGTCCTCAGATGTCGCGGAAGATAGCACTAGTGATGTGCCGCTGATGGAAAAATCCATCAATCGAGCGATAACAGCCGCTGCAGGTAAGATTAAGCTCGATAGAACAGAGTATATCTCGTTTTTTAGAAAGATATCAGAGATTCCATACAATCCGGAGAGAAAACGAAGGAATGTGATTTTAGAGGGGCCTGATGGCTTTTTTATGTTTACAGTCGGTGACGCGGAATTGATTTTACCTCACTGTCCTTATGTTCAATTACATGGTCAATTAGAAAGAATTGATAACGAGCAGAGCAGAGCGATTGCGCTCGTTAATCGGCATTTTTCGGACAACTTCGCAAGAGTTTTAGCAGTTGCATATCGTCAACTAGATGCTCCTATAGATGAATCTGAAATTTTGCCTAAGGAACGAGAAGAGGTCTTTTTGGGATTGATTGCCTTAGATGCCGTAATAGCTGATGATGTCAAAGGTATCATTAAAGATTTCCGTAGTAGTGGTCTTAAACTACTTATGATGACGGATAGTAATAAAGATGATGCTTTTCGAACCGCGCGTCGATTGGGAATTTTGGAGGATAGAAGATGGATAATTTCGAGAAGAGAACTGGAATCTCTGAGTGAAGATGAATATTCTAAGCAGGTGGAACATATTCTAGTTTACAGCAAACTCAGGTCTGAAAATAAAACACGCGTCATTAAGCAATTACAGAAAAGAGGGCATGTGGTTGCTGCCATGGGAAATCAAAGTAGTGATGTTAAGTCTTTGAATGCAGCGGATGTGGGTATAACAGTGAAATCACAAGCTGCGGGCGCAACTCTTGATGCCTGCAAATTGACCTTGCTGGATGGTAGGTTTAATATTGTAAATAATGTCATTACTCGAGCCAGAGAAGCTTATTATAGCATGAGAAACTCTATACGTTGGTTACTCTCTTGCGCGGTTGGACAGGCGACCATTATTTTCATTGCTTTTCTCATGAATATATTCATGGCGGAAAATTTTGCGATGCCGTTGGGTTTGCTCCAAATTATTTGGATTAATCTGTTAGTTAATGTTATACCTCTTTTTGCTTTAAGTAAGGATACGATAACAGATAGCATTATCTACACGCGACCTTGCGCTTTCAAAAATCCGCTGTCCGGTAATTATTTAGATATTTTTGTGCGTGGGATTGTGATTGCGTTCATAACGTTATTCAGTTTTCTTACTGTTTATGAAGGCGCCCGCGCCCATCTCCTCAAGACCACAGAATCCGCGGCGCGCGCTGTCGCATGTACAGTGTTTATATTTACTTTCTTGACATACTGTTTTCTATGTCACCGCCGACCGTATGAGACATTAATTCAACGTATATTTGTCAACAAATCGCTTCTTGTTACTGTTCTTATCATCATAGGACTCCAGTTAATAGCCATTTATGTTCCACCTTTCAATCAGATGTTGGGTATGGCGCCTATAGGCAAGGAATGGCTTTTTGTCGCGGTTTTTAGCTTGATAGGCATTTTACTGCCTTTAAATATAGTAAGCCGGAGATAAGAAAGTGATAAGTGATGAGTTTATCACTTATCATTCTGTGAAACAGATAGTTCCTAAATTACTTCTTCACTATTTTACTTTAGCAAAGAGAAGAAAGAGGTTATTTCATGAAAACAGTTAAAATCGGTCTGATTGGTTCGCAATTTGTTTCCACCATTCATGCGGAATCTTTGAAACGTATAGCGGCTGCTGAGATTATAGCGGTCGCTTCAAAAACAGAAGCTCATGTTAGAGAGTTTGCGCAACATCATCAAATTCCACACTATTTCACAGATTACCGAAAGCTGTTGGAAATGGATGAGGTGGATATGATTGTGATTGGAGTTCCAAATGATTTACACGCCCAGGTTACCATCGACGCGGCAGATGCTTCAAAGCATGTAGTATGTGAAAAACCGCTTTGTATGAATTTGCAAGAAGCAGATATGATGATTGAAGCTTGTAAAAAAGCTAACGTCAAATTGATGTATGCCGAGGAACTATGTTTTACCCCCAAATATGTGCGTTTGAAACAACTCGTCGATGAAGGAGCGTTGGGCGACATCTATCTGGTCAAACAGAGTGAAAAACATGACGGGCCACATTCGCCGTGGTTTTGGGATGTCGAGCGCTCAGGGGGCGGCGTTACATTAGATATGGGATGCCACGCGTTTGAATTTTTCCGCTGGATTTTGGGCAAACCGAAAGTTGAAAGCGTTTATGCGGATATGGGTATTTATGTGCATAGCGATAAAACAGAAGGCGACGATAACAGCCTAATTATCGTCAAATTCGATGGCGGTATTACAGCTCTAGCAGAGGAAAGTTGGGCGAAAAAAGGCGGTATGGATGACAGAGCAGAGGTATACGGTTCAGAGGGAGTCGCCTATGCAAACCTGTTGATGGGAAATGCCATTCTCACATATAGCGGTGTCGGCTACGGATATGCTGTCGAGAAAGCTGGGCAAACGACCGGCTGGTCATTTACTATCTACGAGGAGGCATGGAATTACGGTTTTCCGCAGGAGATGGAGCATTTTGTCGATTGCATTCTGCATGACAAGGAACCTCTGGAAACAGGTGAAGATGGACGGGTCGTCCTTGAAATGATTTTTGCCGCGTATCAATCTGCTGCAACCGGACAAAAAGTGACATTGCCGTTTAAAACTCAAGCGCCAAAACCCATCGAACTATGGAGATGAGTGAAGAGTGATGAGTGGCAGCTACCAGTATTGTTTACGATAACCCTTGAAACCGTAGTTTGGTACCTCCTGAAGATTTAAAAAAAATTGCTTTGAAGTCCGTTTTTCCGCGTAAATACTACATTTTTTTCTTGACATCCTAATGGTATGTATAGTATAATTCGGATAATCTTAGTAATCATGCTACTTTGAGGTTATTTAGTAGTTGAAAGGAGGGAAGAAAATGGCTAGATTGACCAAGCAACATCTGATTGACGCAGTAGCGGAGAAGACAGGCTTGACAAAGAAGCAGTCTGGCGCTGCGTTGAACGCCGTGCTTGATACCATCCAGGGCGCGCTCGCCAACGGAGATTCTGTTGGCCTCATCGGTTTCGGCACCTTTGAAGTCAGAGAGAGAGCCGCTCGCGATGGCCGCAATCCGCAGACTGGCGCGCCTATTAAGATTCCTGCTAAGACAGTGCCAGCGTTCAAAGCCGGCAAACAGTTGAAAGATGCTGTTGGATAATGGAGCGTTTGCCGTTTCGCTGATGCGGGACGGCAAACCAACTACTGAGAAAAATCATCCTTTGTGTTCCTTTTATTTCGAAGAATTCAGCGATTGCTACCATGTATTAACTTTTGGTGCTAGTTTTTTCTTCGGATGCCCCGCGGGGGTGAGAAATTGCCCCGAATAAATTCGGGCATCCATACCTTTCGTGAGCTATTTCGTTCAAGAATTTAGCGATTGCTATCATGTATTAGGATAATTTATGCTAGCGTTTTTGCCCGGTCAAGGTAGTAGAGATACAAGTGGTGATTTCATAAATCGAAAGGAATACTTCAGTTTAGCTATCCTCACTATTATAGCCGCTCTGATACGTTTCTGGAAACTAAGTGATTGGAGCTTTTGGGCTGATGAAGTTTTTACGACACAAGATGCCCTTGATAATTCATACCTCTCCAGCATTAACCCTCTTATATATTTTCTCGTCCGCTTATCCATCAACGTATTCGGCGTCAGCGAATGGGCCGCAAGATTTAGTCCCTGCGTAGTTGGAATACTAACTATTCCGGTGTTATATTTCCCTATTCGAGCGATATTTGATGGTAAAACTGCAATTATCGCCGCTATTTTTATTGTTCTCTCCCCCTGGCATCTTTTCTGGTCACAAACCGCTAGAGGTTATTCTCTCGCCTTCCTTTTCTCAGGACTTTCCGCCTTCACTTTTTTTATTGCTTTAGAAAAAGATAGTCTTAAATTTATCGCAATCGCGTTAGCGATGGCAATATTATCGATTCTCTCTCACGTATTATCAATTTTATTAGTACCTGCTATGTTTATCTACTCAGTCTTATTGTATCTGCTGCCAATCGAAAAACCGGTAGGATTGCGTTGGAAAAATATAGGCATATTCTTCGGCCCTTTTCTATTAACCGCTCTAATGTTTTTAATTCCTAAATATCTTCACTACTTGATATCGGGCTGGGGACACAATCAGTGGAGCAGAAGTCCGATATACATTTTATTTACCCTGGCATATGGTATAGGAATCCCCACTGCGGTCTTCGTCCTTCTGATAATATTTGATGCAAGTTTGCGGTTTTATAAAAATCGGAGAACTGTGGACAAACGATATCTGTTGTTACTCTGCTACTCCGGTGTTCCCTTGGGAATCTGCCTGATTCTTTCACCGTTCCTTAATATCGCCGGGTATTACCTATTTTTCACAGCCCCGGCGTATTTTGTCCTGGCTGCATGGGGATGCGGATTTCTACTCGATAAAATGCCGCAACGCAAATTGCTTGGTATCGCGGCAATCGCAATGATAGCCGTTACATTCATATCTCAAGATTATCTATATTTTCAATTTGAAAACGGCGGCAGAGCAAAATGGCGTGAAGCTTTTAAGACAGTGAAAGACTCAATGAATTCAAGAGATAAAGTAATTGTTGCAATCCCGCGTTTTGCCGAATACTACCTGCCAGAAGCGACAATCATACGAGTAGAGGATGTTATGTCCGATATCTCCAAATTTGAAAGCGAATGGAAGAGAAAAACACAAAACGTATGGATTATCGTAAATGAACGCAGTTTTCAAGTTATAGACAGAGACATGAAATTCCGAAACTGGGTTTATTCTACTTCACGTTTAGTAGCAGAATATCCGCTATACGCAAGATTAATGAACCGAACAATAAGCGTGTACAAATATCTGCCATAATTTTATCCCCGTTTTATTTTGAAACGATAATAGAAATAGTACGTATAATACATTTATATTAACTGAGGCAGGTGCTTTTATGAATCTCCGAGAAGCGTTAATCAATATAAAGTATCAAACATGCGTCCACTGTGGTAAAAAAGCAAGAGGATTCAAAACAACCGGTAAGAAAGCCACGTATTATTGTAAGGATTGTTTGTACAGTATTCCCAAAATAAACACTCAATCATATGTGTTATCATCAAGGTTGCTCTAACATTATCAAACTCTTTCTTTCGCTTAGCCTATGACTTTCACCGTGGACTAAGTGGCAGCAAAAGCCGTATTCTGAGTAAATTACTCTACCTTCTTTCAAAATTCTACACCCCATAGTTCGGTTACAGAGGGGGCGCTTGGGGAGTGTCAACATCTCTATTTCTCTTGAATCGAGAAATCAAAAACAGATTAAAACTGAAAAGAATCATTGTTGCGTTAATATTACAAGGATTTTTTCTCTTTCTAATCTTTATACTGATGCTAACGGCGAAGCTCGGCAATCCTGTCAGAGTTTTTTTTCTTGCTGAGACTGGATTAGTTTTACTTGCCGCCCCGCTGATGACCAGCAACGTGGTCAGTTCGGAATTTCGCAAAATCAACGCGGAACAATTGTTCACCAGCCCACTCAAACCCTCCAAAATTTTATTGGTCAAGCTCATCGGTGTAGAGATTTACAATTTAATCTTTCTTATCCTATGCTTTACAATATCGCTTATCTTCATCGGTTTTCAACATGAAGTCCCTGTTCTGAGCATCGTCAAAGTCCATCTTATTTTGCTAATATATATGTACGCTTGTGGCGCTCTGGGAATTCTTTGCTCGGCAATCTGTAAGAATTTTCTTTATGCTGTTGAAATGGCATATGTGATACTAGCCATTCTCATTAGCGATGTAGTGCTGATTAGACCTATCATCCGCTGGGGGTTCAAAGCAAGTTCCACAATTTCTCTGGCTTTACATGCAAATCCCTTTACGCCAATATGCGCCATTCTTGAACTTGATATTTTTAGAACTCAAGGTGGCATAAATCTGTATAATTTATCCCCGATTGCATCCTATGGGTATAGTTTCCCCGCTTGGTACTTGGTCAGTTTATGGTATATTTTAGGTCTGGGCGGTTGTTTGATGATGTCGAGTTTTATAATGAAACTGAGTTATTAATCACTTTGCACTCCAAACCCCTTCCCAAACCCTCCCCCACCAAGAAAAGTGGAAAGTGGAACTGGAGAAAGTG
>DTYX01000224.1 GCA_012961655.1 Candidatus Poribacteria bacterium | reverse complement strand
TGCCCTTCGGGACATTGCTCCCTTCGGTCGCGACGTCGTATATGCTGGAATCGTCAGGCAGAAATTTCTGATTGGATCGATATAGATTAACTGGAGGATATAGAAATAGTAGATAAATATGGAAGTCATGTAGATTACATGGGTTGGGTACAAGGTGATGCAGACTCGCGGCAAGAAGCTATTGAAGACGTTCTCCGCAATGCATTCTCAAACTTTATTGAGAAGCGAGAAGTGGATGTCATTGTTTTTTCGAGTATGACCGCTTTTGATCTTGCGAATGCCATTGTCAATCATCCTCTTATTCTAAAATCGCTTTTAGCTGCTTGTAACATTGCAGCAAGAGCAGTCGAGAGGGATTTGTCTATTAAGAACTTGGATACCTATAACCCCCGATTGAGCGAGGATCAAATTAAAGTCATCGCCGGATACATCAAACCATTTTTACCGTCATATCTGGAAATCCCAACACTCAGTCGGATTGATAGGGTTGCCTTTATCGATAAAGAAATCAGGAAAGTGAAGGGGCGGTGGGAGAAAAAGATTCTTGAAAGTCTCAATCGATTTGGTATGTTACAGTTTCGTAAGCGAATGTTCGTAGCCGAGGGGGAACAGTTTGAATTGGATGCTGCCAGTCCAGAGTCCGGGGGTGTTAAAGTCGGAATAGATATAAAAAGAATTGAAGCCCGAAGAGACATTCACAAGCGTTGTGATGAGATTGTCAATAAGGCTGATAAGGTAAAGTCATCTTTTCCGGGTAGCAAATTTGGCGTTGTTGTTTATTATCCATTTATTGAAGAACATATAAACATACAAAATCGCCTCCGTTCAGATAACATCGATGGTATCGTCTTTGCGTCTGAGACGAAAGAATCCATTGAACATGCTGTAAGACTGCTTCTTTCAACTCTGGGAGTGTCAAAAAAATGACCGCTCAAAAAACTATACATCGATTAATTCAAGGAGATGCTCGAAATCTTTCTTTTATTCCAGATGAGAGTGTTCACTTAGTTATTACTTCCCCCCCATATTGGATTCTTAAAAAATATCGTGAACATCCCAATCAAATGGGACATATTAAGGACTATGAAAAATTCGTAGGGGAACTTACAAAAGTTTGGAAACATTGCTATCGTATTCTGGTTCCAGGTGGAAGAGTGGTTTGTGTAGTTGGTGATGTGTGTCTATCCCGTAGAAAGTTTGGCAGACATGTTGTAGTTCCTCTTCATGCTGATATAGCAGTATCCTGCCGAAAAATTGGATTTGATAATTTGAATCCAATCATTTGGTATAAAATTTCAAAAGCAACATGTGAAGTGAACAATGGTACTATGTTTTTCGGAAAGCCCTTTGAACCCAATGCTATCATAAAAAATGACATTGAGTTTATCCTTATGCAACGTAAACCAGGCGGTTATCGTAAACCAACGATGGAACAACGGCAACGTAGTATGATCGATAAAAAAGATTACAGTACATGGTTTCAACAGATTTGGGATATTCATGGAGCATCAACTAGAAATCATCCTGCACCATTTCCACTTGAGTTGGCTAATAGGCTTGTCAGGATGTTTTCTTTTTGGGGCGATACTGTTGTCGATCCTTTTTGTGGTACAGGGACAACAATGCTTGCTGCAATGAGAGCAAATAGACATAGCATTGGAGTTGAGATTGATCCCGAATATTGCCAAATGGCACTGAATAGATTTCGACGAGAAGGGCGAACCTTGTTCAACCAGATAGAGATAAAGTTCGAGAGGATGGAAGAACTTATTGTAACACACGAAAACAACCGAAACATCTCCTAACACAGCGTATACGTTGCGGGCTAACGCCCTTGTCCTTCGTGGCAGTGCTCCTTCGGTCGCAACGTCGTATTATATTGTCCCGTCAGCAAAATTCACACCTCATTCGGAGAATTCGCGCCCGTCCACCCCACATCTATCCGCGCTTACACGAACACGCGACCTCCAGCGTCATGATGCCCCGTGATTCATCACGGGGTCGGTGGCGTGCCTCGTAGCCTGATCAGC
>DTYX01000223.1 GCA_012961655.1 Candidatus Poribacteria bacterium | reverse complement strand
CTCCCAAATATGATAAAATCAAAAGTTGTTTAAAATTGTAACATAACAAAAAAACGAAATCAAGACGATAATTCAGTTTTCAGAGTGAATAGATGAAGGAACCTCCAAAGAAGTTGCTTAACCAAGTCCGAGAGATTATCCGTCTGAAACATTACTCAATTCGACCTGAGGAGGCCTATGTCAACTGGATTCAACGTTGTTCTATGTTTTCGTCGCAATTTCTTGTTAGCGTCCATTGATTTTATGAACCCTTACAAAATACAAAATTTTATATTGTCAGTATTCCGATTTGTGAAAAATCGGGCAGATATCTTGGCTTATGGCGTAATATTTTTAGTTATCACATTGTCATCCATCCCACCGCTTACATCAGGTGGCAAGCTGAACCTCAACGCCGATTTCTTTCAGTATGCCTCTCGCCATGAATCTGTGAGGAAAAGCCTCCTCGAGTATCATACTTTTCCATTGCGGGCATATTGGTTTGGCGGCGGCTTTCCGACGCTTGGCGACCCAGAAGACCCATCGCTGAATCCTCTCGTTATTCTCTCTGTCGTGTTCGGGACGGTGACGGGGCTGAAACTCATCACTTATCTGGCGCTCTTGGTCGCTGGATTGGGAACTTATGCGCTGGCGAGGTATATCCTTGGATACACGCGATGGGGTGCGTTGTTCTGTGGACTGATTTTCGGAACTAGTCTATTTGTGCCTCTGAGAATCTTAGACGGAAATCCAAACGAGGTTTACGCTGCTTTTCTGCCACTATGTATGCTGTTAATCGGATTGGCTTCTCGAGGACGCAAAATCGCCCTTTTGATCTTGCCATTCGTGTTTTATACCATGCTATCCGATGGCAAATTAAACTTCTTTACGACTGTCTCTTACGTGGGAATTTTCTGTCTTCTGGATATTTTTCCACCCTTCAGCACGCTTGTAGAGCCGAATTCATTAAGAAAATTCGATATCCGTCCGGTGAAAATTTTGCTGCTAGCGCTGTGTGTAACTGCATTGATTGGAATGATACGCATCCTACCCGCCCTCGAACTCATCAACGCCAAGGGCGGACTTAGACATATCGACCTCTTTTTCCATCCTAAGACGTATCGTCCAGAAGGTGTTTATGCCTACACATTCGAGCAACTCTGGCAGGAGACGCTTGGCTGGAAAGAGTCTATGGGGCTTGTTACGATTGGATTCCTTCCGGTCGTTCTCTTTGTGATTGCTCTGTTTACTTTTGGAAGAAAATCAGCGCCTTGGGGAATTAATTTAGTATTATTTAGTTGGCTTCTGCTTGCTCACAACGCGCCGGTCGATTTACTAAAGCCGCTCTGGAAGTTGCCGATATTTAACGCGCTGTACCGCCCATACAAATATTTTAGTTTTCAGATTCCATTCACTTTCGCGGTCGCTTCGGGACAATGCTTCTGGATACTGACAAAATTGCGTCCCAGATGGTTAGAGCATCTTTGCGCAATTGCTTTGATTATAATAGGCGTGTGGTTCCTTTATCCCAAAATGGCAAAGGTTCAACGCGACACCTATACTTTTGATACGCCCGCTGAATTTCTAACTCCAGAAGAACAGTTTTTCAATGTACAAGGCAAAAACCTTCCACGAGGTCGGACACGCCCATTTCGGGCAGCTACTTATCTGAACCTCCTTAGAAATGTCGGGACGGTCGATTGGTATACTGGTATCCCCATTGCCGAAAACGCCATACCAAAATACTTTGTGGATGCCGATAACAACTACATTCAAAATCCTGAGTATCGAGGTGAATTCTTCTTCCTGGAATCCGAAAATACAGCGACAGGCGCTTTTGGACCGAATTCGATTACGGTTTCTGTCAATATCCAGACATCTGGAACACTCATCATCAATCAGAATTACCACCGTGATTGGCATACAAATCACGGTGAATTATTGAATAAGGATGGACTCATTGCTTTGCGATTGTCCAAAATCGGTTCATACGCGGTTCATCTGCAATACATATCACGAAGTTTTTATGCAGGGCTGGCAATCAGCATATTAAGTCTAATCTCTTTGGGGGTTATCTGTTGGACTTATTTGACAGGACGCTTGCTTTTTTGGTCTCAGAACGCCTCGCCTTTCATCAAGCGCGGGAGTCAGATAATTTTGTGGTTGATGAACTAGACCGTAACCGCTAATCCCCAGACAACGCTGTTTGAAGCAGTTTTAAAAATCAGCGTTGTCTGAAAATCAGCGGCTATTAGCCTTAAACCAAGCTACTTTATCGCCTTTTTAATCTCGTCAACTTCTGGAAATCTTCCCGTAGACAGCTTTGAGTATATCAGATCACCATCGACGGTCACCTCAAAACGTCCACCACCAGATGGAACAATGGTAAGTCCATCGATCTTTGTCTTATATTCGTCCAACAAGGCTTCTGCCAAACTGACAGCTTTAGGGACGTAGCCTCACGATGTGCAGTATTCAATTCTGATATCCACATTATCACCTCCTTGGGAAAAGTATATTATATTTCATCGGAAATGTCAATGTGGAAAAATGCAAAAATTTGTTGACAAAATACCTTTTGTGAGAATATAATTTAAAGATAATTTTTGTTGGCATACGCAACTCAGAAATTACGGAAACTCAATTAGAATCTTTTGGTGCAATTCAATGGCTTTCTCAAACTATTATGAGATATTAAACGTAAAACGAGACGCTACTGTTGTGGAAATTAAAAGTGCTTTCCGCAGCCTTGCAAAGCGATGTCATCCCGATAAAAATCCGGGTAACGAACGCCAGGCGGAAAAACAATTTCGGTATATATGTAAAGCCTACGAAACCCTGATAGATGAGAAAAAACGGATTATACATGATTATAATCTCCGACAGTACGAGAGACAAAATAAATCGCGCAATGTTTATAAAGAAAATCTGATAAAACGCGCTCAGAAAAACAATACGCGCTCGATGTGTCAATTAATTCTGGAAGAGTTGATGAATAATAATCTGCGCCAGGCTGTTCAGATTTACGAACGACTGAAGACACGAATTATTAATTTTGAGTTTACTCTCTACATGAATTACGCGGATAGTAGAGATTGTGAGTTTTTACTGGCAGAGGCATATCAGACATTAGGCGGATACGAACAAGCGGCTCAATTATATGAACGGGTAATCGAAAACGAAAAACATCATTCGCATTTTCGCCATTTTATAAAAGAGGTCAAGATGCGGCTTAAAAAGGTCTATTATTACGGACTTGCTAAACCCGCTAATGCAGAAGAATCTATTATCCATCTTCAAAAAATCCTCGAACTGGGATTATCAAAACGTGATACCGCATGGGTGTATAAAAAGCTTGCTGAATCATATTGTGAATCGGAAAATTTTCAAATGGCACGCGAAAATTTAGAGAAAGCTTTTAAAATCTGTCCGAATCTTACAGGCGCCAAAAAAATCTGTAAAAAACTGGGTGTAGAATATTTTCAAAAGGGAAATTAGATTCAACATCACTGACTTTAGGTCCGTAGTGAGGCAATTTCCATTGCCGCCGCACCCGCGCAAAACGGTGATGAATCGCCTCACTACAAACGGCTATTCGGCTTAATTCAGTGCCATTCAAATTAGATTGACTTTGTCAAATTAATAGCAGAGAATGTCTGCCACACCAATCTAAAAGTCAAGTTATATTAGAAGACTGGACTGACCCGAAAATTCAGTAAATGTGTCGCCTCAGTCTGTCTGTCGCCACTGAGGGG
>DTYX01000222.1 GCA_012961655.1 Candidatus Poribacteria bacterium | reverse complement strand
TTTCTCCGCTTCGATATAGTATCATATTAAGTAAAATATTGTCAATTTTCAATTTAACCTTCAGTTTTCAGCCTTTATTATCTGTTAGCAAAAACTCTGTGGCAATCTGTTTGAGTTAAGTGACACCACAGGCTTGGGAATTCAGAACGCGGATATTGTTTTAAGTTATGACCCCGATTTGTTAATCGCCCGTGAAGTAGTCAAAACAGAGTTCACCTCTGAGTATCTATTCGATTACAATATGTCTCTGGGACAAATTACTATTGCCCTCGCCGGCACTTCTTCTCTAGAGGGCTCAGGTGTTCTTTGTGAAATTCTCTTTCGGTTAGACTCGACTGCAGAAGTCGGGTCGATTAGTCCACTTACCTTGGAACAAGTTAAATTTAACGGTGGCGCCATCCTACCCCAGCAAATTCTTCATGGTAGTGTGCTAGTCATTATACCGGAAATTTCTTTGTCTCCATCTAAAGCGCCTCCCCTTTCGGATGTGGCAATTACCGGCTCAGGATTCCCTCCGAATGAACCTATAACAGTTCGTTTTGAGGACACCGATATCCTATCTAGCAGCACCGACGGAAACGGAAAATTTTCTCGCTCTTTTAAAATTCCGGATGCTCCAGGAGTGGCGCTTTCAGTATCGGCTCGATAACTAATATTCCACTTTTTAATGATGGCAGACATGGTGATGGCAAAGCAAATGATACCGTCTGGGTCGGTGAATATACCGTCAAAGAGGGAGATGAAGTCGATGCCCTACCCGTGCAAGTCGTTTTGAGAGATAAATTTGGCAGGATACATCGGTGATGTAACGATGATTCTCTGGCGTAATACCGCGACAAACAAATTTGTCTCTTACACACCAACACAACCTGTAAATTCGCCTACCAATATATCGGTCGAGGGCGGCAAAGGATACATCATTGTCATGAGAGTTAAAAAAGAAGTCATATTTGAGGGAAGAGCGTGGCAGAACACGCTATGAAGCTAAACGTCAAGGATTTACTAAATTGATGCGTATGGAGTAGGCTCCAAACCTCTCCCAATATTTGGAAAATCTGTATTTAATCTGTGTTAATCTGTGGTTGAAGATTTTATCTAAAAATATGCTTGTAAAATTGCATCAAAATATGTTATAAAATGAGTGCGCTTCATTGGCTCAAAATGATTAAAAAATTGGCCGTTTTTTATTTAGGTAAAACGAATCAGTGATAGCAAGGTTTCAAAAAAGATGATATTGGAAACTATTTCAAGAGGCGCTCAAATATGGTGAAAAACAATGAAAAGTAAAATTTTAATCGTCGATGATGACCCGATGGTGCGTAATCTTCTCTCCGAGCAATTGCAGATTCATGGCTATACTACAGCAGTTGCAGCGAGCGGGAAAGAAGCATTAGAAATACTACTAAAAGAAGAGTTTGATTTAATTATCTCCGATGTACGTATGTATCCAATGGATGGTGTGGAACTGCTACAACAAGTGAGTATACTTTATCCTGAGATGGCAAAGATTTTATTGACAGGATATAATGATGAACATGCATCTGAATATGCTTTTGAGAGCGAAGGTGTTTTTAAAATTCCGAAGCCCTATGGCGAAGAATTAATGATTGTAATCAAAAGGGCTTTGGAGACTCGTATGTTGAAACGGAGAATTAAGTATTTTGGCCAAAAGTTGATTCCAGAATATGCAAGGGAGTTATTGGAAACTTATGGTGTCTCAAGAGAAGAACTTGCCGTAGAAGTCGCAGAAGGAAATACTACTGTTTTTTCGCTTGCCCAAAAAGGTGAGGTTTGACAAGGATGAACCACGAAGAATATGCTACACTTAAAGCAAATATTCCAAAGGCCATGCTCCCATGTGGCGTATGTGGGGAACTTATCAATTTCAGCAAGCATCCTGTGATTAAAACATGGACGGCGAGTATAGAAATTTCGCCGGAAGAACAATTCAAATTAACCAATGATTACGTTACGGAGATGCCTCTGTGCTGGGAATGCTATCAGTTTTTACAGCAATTTTTGGCACAAAACAATAAGCCAAAGGAATTCCTGAGAAAGTTTTTCGAGCCTATAATAAGGAACTCGAAATTTACGTTACCTCAACTTGAGGATTTCTCAGAGTTTTGACAAAGCGCGGCTCACGAAAGAGGACATAGTTCTGTCAAGGTACTTTGGTAAGGATTTTGCATAACGTAGAATGACCACTCATTTTGCACGCTGGGGACTACAAATTAGGGGGGAGAATTCTATGAGCCAAATTCTTCTTATTGATGATGATTATACCTCAATAAATACTATAAAAGATATTTTACTGTTTGGTGGACATGAAGTAACATGTTGTATGAGTGTATTTGAAGCGTTAAAGGTAATACAAAACGAACGGCACGACCTTATTATTACCGATATGCGATTGCCAATAGAACCAGATTCTGCGATAGATAACGAGGGCGGGCTTCAAATTATAAAGGCTATTATCGAGCAAAATATTCTGGTGCCAATTATTGTGATAACGGGATTTGGTTCAATCAAAAACACAGTTGATGCAATGAGTTTTGGCGCTTACGATTATTTGATAAAGCCTGTTGATTTTAAGGAACTAAAAATGAAGGTTCAACAAGCTTTGCGTGACCGATTCTCTGCTTTCCAGCAACGGATTATGAAAATAATCGATAGTAGCCGAAGTAGCAACACTTCGGAAGTGCAGAATCTAAAGCCTTATGCAGTCGCGCGTGGATTTGAGAATCTAATCGGAGAAAGTAAAAAAATTCAACAGCTTAAAGAAGAGATACATCTGGTTGCAGGCAGCGTCGCCACAGTTCTCATTCAGGGGGAAAGCGGCACTGGAAAAGAATTGGTCGCCAGAGCTATTCATCAGAAGAGCAAGCGGCAAAACAAGGAGTTTATAACTCTAAACTGTGCTGCTTTTCCAGAAAATTTAATTGAAGATGAGCTATTTGGCCATCGCAAAGGAGCGTTCAGCAGCGCAATAGCTGACCGCAAAGGAGCGTTTGAGGAGGCGGAAGGTGGCTCACTGTTTTTAGATGAGATTGGTGAAATGCCTCTAAATATGCAGCCGCGGCTCCTTCGCGTCCTTGAGTATAAGGAGGTAAAACGTATAGGGGAAAATATTGCAAAAACTGTGGATGTACGCATAATTGCCGCGACAAATAAAAAACTTGAGCAAGAAGTATCTGCAGGGCGATTTAGGGCTGATCTTTTTGAACGTCTGAAT
>DTYX01000221.1 GCA_012961655.1 Candidatus Poribacteria bacterium | reverse complement strand
TTTCGTTTGTAGTAGCGCAATTCATTGCGCTGAGCACGACGGCAATGAATTGCCTCACTACGAACCAAAACGTCAAGTTTATTTTTGAAAATCTAAATGCATCAAAGGTTACCTGAAAACGATATGCAAATCGCATCTCAATATTGTCATAAGTTAAGATACGCCGTCCTTAATAGAAAAACGTTTTTCTTTATCCCGTTAATTTTATGTCTTTGGGCGTTCTATGCCTCTTCCGGCGAAGCTGTTGTACGTTCCGCTCACAATTCTGATTTAACCTGCGAAACCAATCATGGGAATCGTATACGCCCTAAAGCTTTTAAAGGCAACTTGTCGCTTTCGCGGGCGCCGCGGCTTTATGAAACAGCTTTGCTGACTTTGAGTTTAGAGTCGCTTATCGATAAACCTCTGAAAGCTAAAGTCCGATTCGTGATTCCACAGGGTATGTTTTTTATCAGCGATAATGGCGCCTTTGTGCAGAATCCAGCGCTGTTTCAAGATATCTCTCTTGCGGGCAAATCAACCGCTCAATGTTCTGTCGCGGTTACCGTCGTTAAAACCGGTAATTATACTCTCCAAGCCTCCGTCTATATACCGTCGGGGCGTCATTCGCGGACGGCGCAAATTACGCAGCATTTTTTTGCTTATCTCTCTGTTTCCGATACTCAATCAACCTCCAATGATATAGATGAATATTCTGCTCTGCTACCTTTTTCCTTTAGCGAGGCAGTACGCGTAAAACCAGGCGCGGCAAAACTGGCTCCGCCAAAAGCGGGCTTGGGTATGGTCGTGGTCAGGGGTACAGCTTTATACTTCGATGATAATGAATTGCGAGAACTACCGATTCGCGATTTGAAAGTTACGCTTTTCGATGAAAATAATGAATTTTTTGATGAAGTGATTGCGACAACCTATACAAATGAACAAGGCGAATACTATTTTTCCGTCAAAAACATTGACAGAGAGGACAATTCCAAACGCGATTTATACGTGATATTCTCTTTTGAAAATGATGCTCTATATATCCAGGATAAAAATGACAGATTCTATGAATTTTCATCGGAGACCGTCTTTGACGCTCAAGATGGAGAATGGGAGTTTCATCTTGAACTGGATTTACAAGACACCTTCCGTGGATTGGGCGTTATCCATAACACAATCATGAAGGCGCACGATTTTCTCCTGAACAGAGTGGGATGGGAGAGAGATGCAATCCGGATTCGCTGGCCAGCTAATGGTAGATTTTCGTATTATGAGATGAGATGGATTGGCTTTGACATCGACGAGGTTATTAACATTATCCGCGGTGATGAATGGCTGAGCATAGCGATGTATCACGAATATGGCCACGCAGTCATGACATCAGCCTACGGCAATGACCCGGATAAAATTCCTTTCGGCGATTACGATATTCCGCATCAGTTGTTCACGGTATCCGACCGGAAATTTGCCATGAGCGAGGGGTGGGCTGAGTTCATGGAGGCGGCTGTGGATGATAACGCGTTGAATGTTACGGGATATATCAACGCCGATATTCCGAATATCGAGTCGAATAGGTGGTGGACCGGCGACGTCGATGGAAATGGCAGTAACACCCATGGTGAAATTGTCGAAGGCGCCGTTGCCAGCGTGTTCTGGGATATCACGGATACGACTGCCAGCTATGATACAACGCCTTCAGTTGATGACGACGGTATTAGCGATATGTTTCGCCAGTTGTGGGAGATATTGACCAATGACCGCCCAATAGATATCATAGCAGTCGCAAAGGCGTGGGAAAGACGTAACTTTGATAGCTACGATGAACTGGAGTTAATTTACGCGACGCATGGCATTTTACTCCGTCCAAATTCCCCTCCGACTATTACCATAACCTCTCCATCTGAAGAAGGCGCTGTGGTTGACGCTTCGTATACTATAACCTGGGTATCCAATGATAAAGAAAATGATGCTTATACTGTGGACTTATTTTTCGATACAGATAATATACCCGGCGGTGAAACCGAGATTAAAACTATGATACCGAGCGGCACAACTAGCTTTGAATGGGATACAAGCAAAATTTCCGATGGTAGATATTATATTTATGCAATTATCAGAGATACTCGCGCCGGAGAGAACGAAGACTATAGCGATGGTGTGTTGATAGTTGACCACTCTCCTCTTTCGCCGCCGGTTGTCACATCGTCCACTCATCCAGAGCAATCTCGTTGGTATGCAAATAATTCGCCTCAGTTCACATTGAGAACAACGCCATATAATCCTAAAAGGCAGTACAGCTTTATTTTAAACGGGAAACCTGATACAATCCCCGACACCAAATTGGAAAAAGATATTGCTGAAAATAGTCTGTCTTTTAGTAATTTACCGGAGGGCGTCTGGTGGTTGCATATTCGGGCGCGGGATAATCTGGGCTACTGGACAGATGCGACCAATTTTCGAATTAACATAGATGTATCTAAACCGTCAAGAGTGGAAAATGTACATTGGGTCAACGGCAAAGCAAATCAGGGAGGCGATTCTGCGCCTGCCCTCATCGAATTAGCCTGGAATGCTGCGGATGATAATGTTAGCGGCGTCGCTAAGTATCATATTCAAATCTACGCCAACCCGGTCGGAGTTAAATCACCCGACATATCCGTTGACAATTTATTTCTCGATATTACGGTAGATGGGAATACTTTATCCAAAAGCTTTGTAATGGACAAAGCTCGCACTTATTTTGCGCGCGTCAGAGCGGAAGATCGAGCCGGTCTACTCAGTAATTGGAGCTCTATATCGGATGGTGTTACCGTGCTTCGTCAGCATCCATGGGATGTCAATCGGGACAATAAAGTTGATATTGCAGATTTGGCTTTGTTGGAAATGTATTTCGGCGAAGCAGAATTGAGCTCTGCTGGGCGAGGCGCTGATGTCAACGGCGATGGCGTTATAGATATTTTGGATTTAGTATTAATCGGTCAGCATTTTGGAGAATAGTAATGGTTTTTGAGTGATTCCTTATGACATCATTTCTTTTCTGGAATCTGAATAGGAAACCTTTGCAGAAAATCGTCGCAAATTTGGCTTTACGTTATGAAGTCGATGTGCTGATGTTTGTAGAATGTTCAATTCTGCCAGGTGTCTTACTGGAAACATTGAATCAACATCGCAGAGCAGAATATCATTATGCGCCAGGCCTTTGTAAGAAGGTAGAGATATTTACGCGATATCCCAGACAATTCATAGAACCTATATACGAAGAAGATAGACTTACGATACGAAATCTGAAACTGCCAGGAGCGATAGACCTCTTGTTAGCTGTCACACATTTTCCCAGCAAATTGTATTGGAGCGACGCAAGTCAAACCGCTGAAAGCATAGAACTGGCAAATTCAATTAGACTTGCAGAAAAACAAGCTAGCCATTCTAGAACTGTCTTGGTTGGTGACCTCAACATGAATCCTTTTGAAGATGGAGTTGTAAGTGCGAATGGGCTACATGGTGTTATGAGTCGGAGTATTGCAGAAAAAGGAACGAGAATCGTACAAGCAAAGGAGTACCCGTTCTTCTACAATCCTATGTGGAGTCTTTTTGGCGATGCGACGCCAGGCCCTCCAGGAACATATTACTACAGCAAATCAGAACATAAGGTGTTCTTCTGGAATATATTCGACCAGGTTCTGATCCGCCCTGACTTACTGTCCTTGTTCAGCAACGAAAACATGGCAATTTTGACATCTGATGGAAATATTTCATTCCTATCCTCACAAGGAGTGCCTGATGCTAATATCGCATCTGACCATCTCCCAATATTTTTTAGACTTTGGTTATAATTATTTTGGAATGGAGGTTTTGAATATGCGTGATTTATGGCCAGAAGATATCGGACCTATATCCGATTTAAAAACCCCAGTGACCATCTTGAGAGAACAGGGGGCGCTATTGGGTGAAAAAACGAACAATCTAGTGGAAGTTGAGATAGTGCAGTTTGAACCAATCCGTTCTGAAGAATTCCTTTACGCGTTCCTCATTGTTGCCCCAGCTTTAGATAACTATCGGTATAAGCTTTTCACAATTTCGTATAACATTAATATATACCCTGTAACAATCAGTGTCGATGGAGAAATACGGGCAGAGATTAATCCCGTGGATCCAGAAGGAAAACTTACAGCCGAATCGGAAGATGATTTCGTGGAAATTCTAAAAAAGATTTTCAGCGCCAAGAAAACAAAAAGAGTTATCGGAGCATTATTATCAATGATTAGTTATGGACAAGAAGGACAAATTGCTGGTATAAATTCTAATGACCGCTAGGCAGCCCAGTGTCTTTCGCATCAACCGGACTCTATAATAATAGAAGGAGAAACGGCTTTCTCCTCTCCTGATTCAAAGAAGGCAGTTTATGAAGTAACAACCCCCTAACCCGCTTTGGTAAGGGGGGACTGCTGAACGAATTGAACAGAAGGAGAGTTCATAAAAAATGATGAAAAACGTTCAATTTCCTCGGATTCAAGCTGTGCCACATCCGACCAGGCTCGTATTTCAGTTGGATGGCGCCGAATTGGTAAGTTACAACTATCTTAATGTTCCTTCTCGACCATATCTATTCCCGGTTATCGGGCCAGCGGGCAGATATCTCACCCGCATCGGTCATCCACATGACCCAATCGGACATCGGCATCACTACTCTATTTGGTTAGCGCATCACAATATTAACGATGTCGATTTTTGGTCAGAGTCGGATAAGGCTGGAAAACAGATTCATCAAAATTTCCTCGAATTTGAAGATGCGCCGGACTCTGCCAGAATGGTAGCGCAGGTGCTCTGGCAAACATCTGATGGAAAAATCTTGCTCAATGAAAACAGACAAGTTACTGTTCGTCTACTTGAATCGAAACAATACTTCATCGATATGGATTTAACTTTTAAGGCGGTCGAAGATATCTATTTCGGCAAAACTAACTTTGGATTATTGGGCGTCAGAGTCGCTAAGACGATAGGCGTTTTAGACGGCGGTGGGAATATCACTAACTCAGAAGGAGATATAGATGAAGAGCGGGTATTCTTAAAACGCGCCCGATGGTGCGATTATTCCGGACCTGTAACTCCCACAGAATGGAATGGCATTACCATTTTCGACCATCCGTCAAACTATGACCATCCAGTCCATTGGCACGTCCGAGACGACGGTTGGATGTGTCCTTCGTTGTTTTTCGAGAACACTCTGACGCTTCCAGCAGGGCAAGAATTGAGGTTGAAATATAGACTATTTGTGCATGCTGGCGTTGCGGATGTTGAGCAAATAGAAAAGTATTATCATATTTGGCCTTAGCCAAGATAGAATCTTAGTCTACGAAGTTCATCGTTCAAAAATGACATACCTTATCAAAACTTTTGAGGGTTAATTGATTGCTGACAATTCATCTAAAGGATGGTAAATATGAAAACTATTTTGAACTTCATTTTGCTTTTTGCCATAGTTTTACCTTGTTCAGGGCTTACGCAACAAGACCTTGACCAGATAGAGCGGCTTATGGACAAAAAGCTTGAACCGATTAAAATTGATATAGCTTATATAAAAGGGAAAATGGCTACAAAGGATGATATAATTGAGGTAAGAAAGGATTTTACCGAAGAAATGAATGCCTTCCGGCAGGAGATATACGCTAAGATAGACAGTACAAATACGAGAATAGATTCCCTCTACAACGCTTCCATTGCAGTTTGGACAGCTATCTTCATTGCTATCATCGCCGCTATTTTTGGCGGTCCTATTTTCAGTCGATGGTTGGAAAAACGCGAGGAACGCAAAAACGCGGTAGTGAAAATGAGGGAGATGGCGCTTGAATTAGTCAAAGATAAACCCGAATGGGCTGAAGCTTATAAGAATATAGGTTTGCTGTAAAACTCAATAAAAAACAAAAAAATTTGAACACTTTTGTTTAGTTAATTGTCTAACACTTTTGACCCAATAAGGAGGATGGTGGCGGGTGGAAAGAATTGACGCGATTCTAATTGAAGATGTCCGAGAAGGGGATATGGCAGCTTTAGCTACATTGGTGGAGAAATACAAACGGATGGCTTATCGGGTAGCAGTTAAAATTACCAAGAACCATGAAGACGCTAGTGATGTTGTTCAAGACGCATTTTTGAAAACTTATGATTCCATTCATAAATTTCGTCTGGATTCATCTTTTGAGACCTGGTTATACAGAATCGTTGTCAATCTTTCGATTAATCTTGTCAAACGCCAAAAAAGACGCGGGGAATGCCTTCTCTCAGAGGAGATAATCCCGCAAGCCACAGAAGAGGTCAAACGTCGAATTGAGCGTGAAAATGACCCCTCTATTCAAGTGGAAAAACAGGAACTGCGCGAGTGGGTAACCAAAGCCGTAGATAGTTTACCTCTGCACCATCGGACGGTGGTAATTTTACATGAATTAGAAGGACTAACTCATGCAGAAATCGCTTCCATCCTCAATTGTTCGGCAAGCACGATTCGAACCAGACTTCACTATGCCCGTAAACGATTGCGTGAACTTTTAAAACCGTATATAGATTCGACTAACTTTTAGACTTCCAAAGTCTCTGAGACTTCGGAAGTCTGAATCGAGGATACAACACATGAGATTAAAATGTAACCATATAAAAAATCTGTTATCCGATTATCTTGATGGAATTCTCCCCGAGAATCAAACGGTTGCTATCTCTCAACATTTAAGACATTGCCGAGCATGTCAGCGTGAATTGGAAACCCTACGGAAGACGAACCAACTGTTAAAATTCTATATTGAAAAATCGCCTCCTGATGGTTATTTTCAGCAATTGTGGCCTAGTCTTGAACGTGAGGTTGAACACAGGAGC
>DTYX01000220.1 GCA_012961655.1 Candidatus Poribacteria bacterium | reverse complement strand
AATGAAATACATATTCGGTTCTGATCAATTCGCCGGATATATTGTGGATGTAATGGTTTTTCACCGGGATTTCGTTAAAAAGAAACCAAAGGTCATCCAAAAATTTTTACGGACATACTACCGCGTGATGAGTTATTACGGAAACCAGCGTGATTTGATGATAAAAGACATGGGCAAGGTTTCAGGCTTAAAGAAAAGTGTAGTTGAAAAAATGCTCGATAAAATTGACTGGCACAGTTTATCCGAAAATCTTTCTCTGCAGTTTGGCATCGCCAAGAACGTCGGCGCTCAAGTCCGTGAAGGGCTTGTTGATACAATAATCGCTTGTACAGATGTTATGATTCAGACAGGACGCTTCCAGACAGACCCTCTACGTGGTGACCCGTATAAAATAATCAACAGTGACTTTATGGATGAGCTATCCAAGACTACTAGCGCCCTCGGCATAACAACGGTAGGAAAGGTAACGTTTACCCCAATGACTGACTGGTCGCGTTTGCGAGAGATTGGAACGATGAGAGTTGAACCGATTACATTCCAAACGGGTAATGACATGCTGGATTACAACGGTAAACAAGCGGTTGATAAAATAGCTCAGATGCTGACGCATAATTTTCCGGATAAAAGAGTCGAAATTAGAGGCCATACAGGGCCGGGGGCTAACGAAGCGCAAAATGTCAAGCTTTCACAGCGACGAGCGGATGCTGTACTGCAGTATCTCAAAGCTGTTTATAACATCGATGCAAATAGAGCGCGCGCTGTGGGCGTTGGCTCAAGCCAGCCGCCACCCAAAAAGCCTGGAGAGAATCAAAGGACTTATCGATACAGGATGCCCAGAGTAGAATTTATCCTATACGAGGCTAACCCTTTGTAGAGTTCTCCGATAGATGAGCTCTTATAAAAGAAAGGAGGCAATAATGTGAGACGAGCCCCAGAAGGCAGGAAAAAAGATAGAGATAAAAAAAAACCAAGCGCTCCAACAGCAGATGATTTCAGTGCCGGCGCCATTAGAAAAGCTGTTTTTAAGCAAACAATTCAACATCCTATTACTCTGGCTCCGCTATTGCTTTCCGCAGGTTCCGCGATGTGGTTTTTCTTAATCGATCAAAGTTTAACCGCGTTTTTGCTTATGGGTTCTGGGGCGCTGTTTGGGTTTTGCTCATGGGTGGTTAATTTTTTCATCCGGGGAGAAACATTGGCTAAACGCTATGTCGAGTATCTAAGGGCACAAAGGGAGAGTAGCTTTAGCTACGAGATTGAGGATGTTGGATTTGAGTTTGCTAACGCTGGGTTTGATGAGGGAGCCCAGGCAGCTAAGGAAATAACCGATGCCTATAATCAGCTTAAAGCATATTTGCGCGAGCATGGTAGAGATGAAGCTGGTGGACAACGTTTCCTGTCGTTAGCTTATGATGCTCACCGTGAGGGAGTATCCGTTCTACGCAAGGCGTTACATATTTATCAAGCCTTGCAAAAAATCGACCGAAGAAAATTAGAAAGCGAACTAAGAAGCTGGGAAGAGGATTTAGAGTTTGCTACCGATAAGGAAGCTGATTCTCTAAAGCGACGAATAGAGGGGCACCAAAAACGCCTTAACCGATATAGCGAAAGAGAGGAAGAACTTCGAAGGCTTCTAGATGAATGCGAAGAATTAGAGGGCGCGCTTGAGAATGCTTACATAGACGTTGTTGGGCTTGTAGGAGATATGGACACAGACTTATTCGGCGGTTCTGCCGCCCAAAACCTCGAGCGGGCAGTTGATGCGGCTCGCCGAGTGGAAGAGCGCCTGCGAGGAGTTGATGATTCGCAGGCAGAAGAAGATGATATGTATTTGCAAGCTGGACAAAATAATCCTGAATAAAGGAGGAATAAAAAATGCCAGAACAGATTGGCTTCTGGACGGGTCTTAAAAGATTTTTAACGTTTTACTGGTTAAGAAAAGGTTTAGGATTGGCTAGAAAGGCTGACGAACAATTTACTAGCTCAGCGCAAGGCATCTCTGACGCTTATGATATCCAGCAGGATCGAATGGTTGCCCAATACCGGGAACTGCGAGATGCCGTGGCACAAGTGGAAATGGTTATTGAACAGAATCGTCAGACGCTGGAAAACTTAAATTCGGAACAGGAGGAGCTCATCCAGAAAAGAGACGGCGCTCTTACTCTGGCTGAACAAAGTGAAGAAGGCAGTGAAGATTATACGCGCCATGCCGCGGCCTTCGAGAGGTTCCAGAATAGAATTGATGAAATAGAGGTTCAGCAAGAGACAACAGAGACGAAGATTAGTGAACTGGAACAATCGATGAAGAGACACATGCAGAGCCTTACAGACCTGCAAGCTGAAATTGAAAGATTGCCCACTGAAAAAGCCGAGCAGATTGCGGAGTTTATATCTAACCAGAAGATTATCGAGCTTAATGAACGCTTGCAAGGAATTCAGACCTCCATGGATCGCGGACCACTTGATGCGGTTCGTAAAGCTAATCGGGAACTCTCTGCTAAAGCCAGAATTTCTGAAAAACTCGTTGGCACTGATGTACGCCAGCAAGACGCTGAATACGCAAAAATTGGTAGGGGAGACACTGCAAAGAGCAAAATGGAAGCGATGCTGGCTGCTCGGCGGGCAGAACGTGGCGAAGCTCCTATGGAAGAGACGAAAGAAGCAACCTCAGAACCATCCGAGGACGAACGCCCAGAGATATAGTTTTTAATTAGTAGCCGAAGTCGCAAGACTTCGGGAAAACAATAGCTCCGAATGTAGCTGAATTTGCCAAAATTCGGGAATTCAGCTATATTCGGGAATTCGGCTACAAAAAGGAGAACATATTATGGCTCGATTGTTTGGAAGCAAAACTTTGATTGGCAGCCTTATTATACTAGTCGCTTTAACCTTAATCCCTGCCTCTGTCCAGGCAAAAACCTTTAAAGTCGCTTGGTCTATCTACGTCGGTTGGATGCCCTGGCCGTATGCTGAAGAATCCGGTATTCTCGCTAAACATGCCGCCGCAAACGGCATTGAAATTGAACTAATGCAGATGGACTACATCCCCTCCGTCGAGGCTTATGTTACTGGTAAAGTTGACGCTTGCGTTATGACCAATATGGAGTGTCTGGATATGCCGTCGGCCTCAGGCATTGATTCAACTGTTTTGATAATCGGCGACTATAGTAACGGTAATGATGCTATTCTCACTCGCGATGGAATTACCATTGCCCAATTACCGGGAAATGAAATTTATTTAGTCGAACTCTCGGTTTCTCATTATTTGCTGGCTCGATGCTTAGAGGAGAACGGATTGCAGGAATCACAGGTTCAATTGGTTAATACCTCAGATAGCGATATCGGCCCAGTATTTCTGAGTAATGATAATCAGAAAGTCGTAGTTACATGGAACCCCATAGTTATGCAGATTGAACAGTCGCCAGGGATTAGTAAAATTTTCACTTCGGCTGATATTCCAGGTGAAATTCTCGACTTGATGATTATTCGGACAGAAGTACTGCAAGCCAATCCAGCTCTTGGTAAAGCCTTAGTTGGTGCCTGGTATGAGGTAATGAATGTTATGTCCAAACGTGGACATCCTCAAGCCCAGGGAGCTTTTCAGGCTATGGCTGAGAAAGCTGGCGCAACGGTAACTGAGTACAAAGCCCAGCTTAAAACCACAGCCATGTTTTACACCCCCCAAAGCGCGGTTGACTACGGCAAGAGCAAAGAGATTCAGGAGAAGATGGATTTGGTGCGGAATTTCTGCTTTGAGCACGGACTGCTAGGTGAAAACGCAAAATCTGTTGATATCGTTGGAATTCAATACCCCGATGGAACGATTCAAGGTGATGCGGGAAATATTAAGATGCGATTTGACGTGTCTTATATGGAGGGAGCAGTAAAGTAAGTTTTCCTCAGCAAGTCCGTTGTTTGCCATTTTAAAATCTCAAGCGCCGTATCCCATTTTGTTTTGGATTCTAATAGTCCAAAACTGCACATCTTTTAGGATACGGCGTTTTTTCGTACAATTTCAGGGAGACCGAAATGATTTTTCGGATGAATACAGAACTTGGTAAAAAAACAGCCGTTCTATTGGCAATGATGCCGTTTGTAATTAGTGTAATATTTTATGCTTATGCTTCTTATACTAGGCACAAAGATAACCCCAAAGATAAGGTTGTTCCCACATTTACTCAGATGAAAGACGGAATTAAACGTGCGTCCTTTGAAAAAGATAGAAAAGGTGAATATCGCCTATGGATAGATACTTGGGCTAGCACGAAACGATTTTTAATTGCAATATCTTTGTTATTTGTTGGGGTCATTATCGGGCTGCACATGGGAGTGTTTCCTTTCTTTGAGGCTTTGCTCCTTCGGTTCGTCCTATTTTTTGACAAGATTCCAGCTTTGGCGGTTCTACCAATTCTCTTTATTATCTTTGGCCTAGGTGAAGTATCCAAGATCGCCTTAATTGTGATGGGTGTTTTACCAACAATAACATTAGATACCTATTTACGCGCTAAACGGATTCAGCAAGAGCAAATCTTAAAAGGGTTTACCTTAGGCGCTAATAGCCTCGAAGTAGCTTATCGGATTGTTCTACGTCAGATATTTCCCAGGGTTTTAGATACTATTCGGCTTAATTTTAAAGCCGTTTGGTTGTTCTTAATTGCTGGCGAATCACTCGCAGCCACCGCTGGTTTGGGATATCGTATTTTTGTCATGCGACGTTACATTGCTATGGATATTATCATTCCTTATGTAATATGGATAAGTCTATTAGCTTTTATAGCTGATTGGGCTATTCAACGCTTTATTAAATGGCGCTATCCCTGGCTTGGCTATGAATAATCGAGTTTCCCGTAGGTCGAAGTTCCAAATTCGACAAATCAAGTCGAGAGGAGATTGCAAATGAATAATAATCCCATCATTATCCGGTTT